>JAILBM010000399.1 GCA_024680925.1 Butyrivibrio sp. | reverse complement strand
AAGATAGCATCGCATATCAGTGCCATACTCTTCATCCAGTCTTTTTAACACCTCTGTTACTCTTTGCTTTAAAGCTGCCGTTCTTCTTACCATATTCCTACCTGTCCATTCGTATAAATCTACTAATTATATTTCTTTTTACCTTAGCATTTATTATATAATGTAGAAAAAAAGTTTTATCTAATCTAAATATACACGATAAGTTAAAAAAGTTGTATGATTGAACTCATAATCTTTTTATAAAATGAATGGAATAATTACATGAATGTTATCTGGAAATATCTTAAAAACTTTGTAGGACGTATCAGCTTCGGAATGCTCATTAAATTCCTTGGAACCCTTGGTGAATTATCCTTACCTTATATATTGGAACACATTATTGATAATATTGTACCTATAGGGCAGCTTCGCCTTGTATTTATATGGGGCATGGGCATGGTATTTATGGCTTTTCTTACAAGACAGCTTAATGTAACTGCAAATCGCATGGCTGTAGCTGTTTCAAAAAGAGCCATCTTCAATCTTCGTCATGATTTATTTGCCAAAACGGCACATTTGTCAGGTTCACGATTTGATAATTTTGGACTTCCGTCACTTACACTTCGTATGACATCCGACACCTATAACGTGCAGAATTTTATGACCAGAATGCAGACTATAGGTGTACGTGGTCCAATTATGCTTATTGGTGGTATCGCTCTTACCATGACTATGGACGTCTACTTATCGGGACTTTTATGTATCATGGTACCTCTTCTTTTATTTGTAGTTATTTCCGTTTCCAAAAGAGGTGTGCCACTATATAGAACTGTCCAAAAAAGTGTTGATAAAATTGTTCAGATTATGCGTGAAAATATCACAGGAATACGTGTTGTAAAGGCACTTTCCAAAGAAAACCACGAAAAAGAACGTTACTCAAAGGCAAACGAAGAACTTACCTCCAACGACATACATGCCAGTGTAATAATGGCAATTCCCGGTCCCTTTATGCAGTTGTGTCTTAACATAGGGCTTACCCTGGTAGTAATACTGGGTGCTCACAGAGTAAACAGTGGTGCTGCCCAGCCCGGAGTAATCCTTGCCTTCCTTACATATTTCAACTTGATTCTTCAGTCTGTAATGGGTCTTAACAGAATATTTGTTATGTATTCCAAGGCCAAGGCTTCTGCTGACCGTATTGGACTCGTACTTAGTGATGAACCTGATCAGCTTGTACTTACCGAAAAAGAAGCTGAAACTTCAATAAAACCATATAAACATAATTTTGATCATTCTGATGAATCTCTTCATATTATATTTGATAATGTAAGCTTTATGTATCATTCCGATGAAGAGGCGAATCTGTCTGAAAGCGATCTTTCAGACAGAGATTACAGCCTTTCCCATGTGAGTTTTTCTGTAAAAAAGGGTGAATCTCTTGGTATCATAGGTTCTACCGGATGTGGAAAAACAACCATAATAAATCTTCTCATGCGTTTCTATGATGCCGATGAAGGTCAGGTTCTGGTTGACGGTAAAGATGTAAGAACTTATGAATTCGATGAACTTAGAAGTAAGTTTGGTGTAGTGTTTCAAAATGATATTATTTTTGCTGATACCCTTATGAATAACATTGATTTTGGAAGAGGCCTTACCTCTGAAGAAGTTGATAAAGCTGCTGAACATGGTATGGCAAAGACATTTATCGACAATCTTGAAGAAGGCTATGAGCATACTGCTGCCATTAAGGGTGCAGATTTCAGCGGTGGTCAAAAGCAGCGTCTCATGATTTCCAGAGCTTTGGCCGCCCATCCGAAAATCCTTATTTTAGATGACTCTTCCAGTGCTCTTGATTATAAAACCGATGCAGCTCTAAGAACTGCCATTAAGGAGCACTATGCAGGTACAACAACAATCATGATAGCCCAAAGAGTAAGTTCCATTATGAACCTCAACAATATACTTGTGGTGGAGGACGGTCAGATAATAGACAGCGGAACTCACGATGAGCTTTTAGAAAGCTGTGAATTATACAGAAACATATATGAATCACAGATGGGCTCTCTTTCTTAATAACCAATAGTTTAAAGTTCATTATAATAGGTAAAAATATGTCTAAGGATAAAAATAACAAACAGAATAATCCCCAAAAAGTGAAAAGCACCTTTAAAAGAATGCTCAATTATTCACTTACATACAAATATATATTACTGGTGGTACTGATCTTGTGTCTTTTAAGTAATGTACTATCTCTCTTTGGTCCTAATCTTGCAGGTAAAGCAATTAATGAAGCTGCGGCAGGAGCAGGTAAAGTAAATTTTGGTGCTGTTTATCACTATGCTTTTCTGATGCTTATTTGTTACGTTGTTTCCTCTGTTTTGTCCTATGCAATATCCGTAATTATGATGCATGTGGGAAGACGTCTGGCAAAGCAAATGCGAAAAGATGTTTTTGATAAACTCATGAGCCTGCCTATCAGCTATTTTGACAGAAACCAGGCAGGAGACATTATCAGCCGTGTATCCTATGACATAGATGTGGTCTCTACCTGTTTTTCCACAGATATAGTACAGATAATGACCAACGTCGTAACAGTAACAGGTTCACTTATAATGATGATCATTATCTCACCACCCCTGGTAACAATCACTCTTATTACCATTCCTCTTGCTGTTTTTTATACAAGATATATGGGAAAAAAGACCAGACCTTTATTTTCACGAAGAAGTGCCAAATATGGTCAGATGAACGGCTTTGTTGAGGAAATGTTCTCAGGTCAGAAAACAATTCTGGCATATGCCCACGAAGATGCGGTAATAGATGATTTTGATGACATTAACGGTGAAGCTGCAGATGCTTTTTATCAGGCCGAGTACTATGGAATGTCCACAGGGCCTTCTGTGGGCTTTATAAATAACCTTGGTCTATCTCTTATATGTATGTTTGGATCGATACTGTATTTGCTTGGAATTGTTACTATGGGACAGATTTCTTCTTTCGTATTATATTCAAGAAAATTTTCCGGTCCTATAAATGAAATTGCCAATATCATTACAGAGCTTTTTTCTGCCCTTGCTGCAGCAGACAGAGTATTTAAGCTACTTGATCAGACAGAGGAGCCTTTGGATGAGCCTGAAGCAATTACCTTAACTGATATAAAAGGTGATGTAGAGCTTAAGAATATTTCCTTTGGATATATACCCAATGTCACTATTATCAAGAATTTCTCCCTAAAAGCAAATGCAGGTGAAACTGTCGCCATTGTCGGACCTACAGGTGCCGGCAAAACAACTCTTATAAATCTTCTTATGAGATTCTATGATATTAATTCAGGTCAGATTTTCCTGGATGGACATGATACCAAAAAGATTACAAGAGCATGTCTTAGAAGTGCCTATGCCATGGTTCTTCAGGATACATGGGTATTTAACGGAACAGTTTTCGACAATATTGCCTACGGTAATCCTGATGCCACCATGGAAAGTGTGGTTGAAGCTGCTAAGGCTGCCAGAATACACTCATTTATAAAAAGACTTCCAAAGGGCTATCAGACAGTTATCGGAGAAGATGGAGGAAATATATCAAAGGGTCAAAAGCAAATGCTTACAATTGCCAGAGCTTTTCTCTACGATGCACCTATACTTATTCTTGATGAAGCAACCTCCAATGTTGATACTACTACGGAAAGACTTATACAAGATGCCATGTTAAATCTTATGAAAGGCAGAACCTGCTTTATCATAGCCCATCGATTATCTACTATCCAGAATGCTGACCATATTATAGTTATGAATAAAGGACAGATTATAGAAGATGGCAATCACGAAAGCCTTATGGCAGAAAAGGGCTTTTACTACAAGCTTTATGAATCGCAGTTCACTTAATAATATTCTATAAAAGGCATAATAAAATTGGAGGTGAAAAGATTTCTCTTTTCACCTCCAATTATTATCTTAGATCTGATATTTAATTTCTGATCATCCTTTAACTTCTATTCTCTTTGCTTCTTCCTGTTTTACTGCTTCTTTCTTAGGAAGTTTGACTGAAAGGATACCATTTTTGTATTCTGCATCGATGTCTTCAGGCTGCAGGTTCTCTACTGTAAAGGATCTTGAATATGAAGCGCTTCTTCTTTCACGTCTTACGTATTTGCCATCCTTATCCTTTTCATCATTATTTTCCGAGTGGGAAGCTGAGATTGTAAGAACATCGTCCTTTAGTTCAATATTGATATCTTCTTTATTAAATCCCGGAAGTTCTGCATCAAGCTGATAATGGTCACCCTGATCAATTACATCAGTCTTCATTGAAACTGCGCTTTCAAGACCTGTTCCCCAGATGTTCTCGAACATTTTGTCCATCTCATCAAATGGATCTGTGTAATTACATACATCATTATTATTTCTCCAAATCATAGGCATCAACATAATATTCACACTTTCTGGCGCCTTGCGCCGCTTATTTTTATTTTTGTAAGAGGTTTTTAATTCATTTCCTCTTGCTGATTATGTTATAGCACATATAGAACAACCATATCAATAAAGAAAATATAAACTTTTTATAAATGTTCTATAACTTATAGAACAATTAGAATTAAACACCTGCTATATTAACAATATAGCCAACATAGGCTGTTTCTATAATAAAATCTTTAATGATGTTTTATTATTTAAAGGTACTAAGGTATAATAAATATCAGTTCAATAATAAAGGGGTTCTTATATGAGGTTTGTAATTCAGGTTGTAGAAAATAGTAAAGTTGAAGTAGAGGGAAAAACAGTAGGCAGTATCGGAAAGGGCTTTATGGTTCTTATAGGTGTAAACCAGACTGATACCAGAGAGATAGCAGATAAAATGATCAAAAAGCTTTTGGGACTGAGAATTTTTAAGGATGAAAATGATAAAACAAATCTATCCCTTGAAAATGTTAACGGCGAGCTTTTACTTATATCACAATTTACTTTATATGCAGATTGTCGAAAGGGAAACCGCCCAAGCTTTATAAATGCAGGAAAGCCTGATATGGCAAATGAACTATATGAATATATAATTGATAAATGCAAAAAACAGGTCAAGGTTGTAGAGACAGGAATATTTGGAGCTGAAATGAAGGTAAGCCTTGTTAATGACGGACCTTTTACCATTATTCTGGACTCTGAGGATCTTGCATAATAATTTTTTAATGTATGAAACCTGCATCCAAAAGAATGCAGGTTTCTTTTTGCAAAATCAATTGTTCTTAAGTGCCATAAGCTGTGATAATATTACATCCGCAACTTCTGCCTTAGTCATAAGTTCAAGCTGTTTGTCTTCTTTTTCTGTTATCAGAGTTATAAGATTGGTATCTACACCAAAACCGGCACCCTTATCATTTAAATTATTGGCACAGATCATATCGAGATTTTTAGAAGCCAGTTTTTTTCTTGAATTAGCAAGAAGATCCTTTGTTTCCATAGAAAATCCACATAAAATCTGACCTTCTTTCTTATTATCTCCAAGCCACTTAAGTATATCTTTTGTTCTCTTAAGAGATACAGATAAATCACTGTCATCAGAAGATTTTTTGATCTTATCATCGGAATAATTCACCGGAGTATAATCAGCTACGGCCGCAGATTTAATAATAATATCCTGACTACTTGACCTTTGAGTTACCTCATTAAACATTTCCTCTGCGGAATTTATCTTTACCACATCTATAAAAGAAGGAACATCTATATTTATCGGGCCGCTTACAAGAGTTACCTTTGCTCCTCTGTTTGCTGCAGCTGTTGCAATAGCAACACCCATTTTTCCTGTGGAATGATTTGAAATAAATCTTACCGGATCCAAAGCCTCTCTGGTAGGACCTGCAGTAACAAGTACATTAAGTCCGGCCATATCCTTTTTACTCGCAATTTCATGAATAATTGCATTTAGTATTACAGCCGGTTCCTCCATCCTTCCTCTTCCTACTGTTCCACAGGCAAGGTAGCCATCTCCCGGGGTAATAATTATAAATCCTAAGTTTTTTAAGGTTTCAATATTCCTCTGAGTAACGGGATTGTCATACATCTTGGTATTCATGGCAGGGGCAATGATTTTGGGACATGTACAGGCAAGGGCTGTAGTAGTGAGCATATCATCAGCTATTCCGCAGGCAAGCTTTGCTATACAATTTGCTGTTGCAGGAGCTATGACCAGAATATCTGCTTTATCTGCCAAGGCAATATGTTCCACTTCCCAATAGTGATCACGATCAAATGTATCTGTTACGCATTTATTATGAGTAAGTGCTTCAAAGGTTGCCGGTCCAACAAAATTTGTAGCATTTTGTGTTTCAATAACATCTACATTTGCATGCTGCTTTACAAGCTTTGAAGCAAGATCTGCTGTTTTATAGGCTGCAATTCCGCCTGTTACTCCCAATAATATATTTTTTCCTTTTAACATGTTTTTGCTCCTAATATCTATATAAAAACTAATGTTTTAATTTCCTGATTTATTCCTATTTGTTTAAAATGTATATTTCCCTAAGCCCTTTCAATAAAAGGTTCGGTTCGTATACCGCTCCGGCTTTGATCCAAGGCATAACGATTTCTCCAAGTCCCCCTGTAATTACAAGTCGGATATCTGATAAGTTATTTACTTCCCGTGGGCTTTCATCAAACAGTTCTCTATCCTTTAAATGATCACCGGAAAGCTGTTCATAGATTCCTGTTATCATAATGCCACATCCTGCAACGGCACCGCTAAGCATATTTGATGCAGTATCCTGTCCAAGAAGGTTATAGACCTTTTCTGCCTTAAGTTTTGGAAGTTGTGAAGCTCGCATGGCCTGGGCATCCAAAGACAGCTGGACCCCTGCACATATCATGCCACCTGCAACCTTTCCATAAGCATCTGCCACAGTAATGGTGGTACATGTTCCAAGGTCACAAACCATAACCGGTATGCTACGTGCTTTTTCACCCTTTATTTTTTCTTTTTCATCTGATGGTATAAATAAAGACCTTGCTGCAGTAAGGTCCACAATCCTGTCGACTCCCAGCTTTGGTCCGTCATAGTCTGATATATCTATTCCTGTATGCAGAAAAGGCCCCATAATAAGGGGCTTTTCATGAATAAAACATTCTATGGCCTCTGAAGCAGCCATAGTTATCTCAGGAACAACCGAGGATATTATCGCCCCGGTTGTCTGAGACAATTTAATTTTTGCAAAAATATTTTCAATGGCAGCTTTAATATCCAAAGAACTGTAATCTCTTCTGGTAGCTATGCGCCATGGTCCGCAAAGAGAAGAATCCTTCCAAAGACCAATTACTATATTTGAATTTCCTATATCAATTGTGATAATATCTGCCATTGTTTTTCCTAACTTATGCTCTGTGAAGCACCTTTGAAAGTACAAGTCCTACAGATCCGGCAAGAAGGCAACCTATTACTGCCTCTACTGTAGCCTGAACACCAACCATTGCTATTACAAATGAAAATGGATTTGTAGCATTGTATGTATTTACAAGATTCTGAACATAATCTGTATTATAGAAGAAAAGGCAAAGGGCACCCATAAAGAATACTGTATTAAACAAAGGCATAAGGGCACCTGCAATGAAATATGATGCCTGTTTAAGAACTCCCTTGTGAATAGCCTTAAAAATATAGCTTACAAGAGCTGCATCCAAAAATCTTGCTACTACTGCTGTGATAAATACTCCGAGAGGACTGATTGTAAAAAGTGTTGAAAGCATTCCGCTTGCACCTGTAAGAGCACCTGAAAAGCTGTTAAGTCCAAATACGATGCCGCAGATAATACCTGCGCCCGGACCTATTAACATAGCTGCAAGAGCAACAGGAACAGTTACAATAGATACCTTAAGAAATGGTGTAGGGATTGTTCCAAGAATTGTGTTTCCCATTATAAGAACAACCGCGATCATAAGTGCAGTCTCCACCATGTACTGCGTTTTTTTGTTAAGTCCAACTGACTGTGATGTCTTTTGGCTTAAAGATGATGTGTTTTCCATATTAAATTTTCTCCTTAATATAAGCTACCATTCCGAACTATTCGGATACAGTGCAAAATTAATATATCAGCACACTTCATAAATTGCAACAAAATTTCAATTACAAAAACCTTAAAATAAATAGTTTCTTTTATATGTAATATTTTTTACATGATTGCCAACCTTTGCATTTATTGAAGCTCAGCTTTTTTTCATCTATAATTTTAATATCATATATTTAATTCGTAATTTTTGTGAGAGGGAGGAATCTGAATTTGAATAATTTTAATAAGAATAAGCCCCGGATTTTCATATCTATTTCCTTTATGCTTATTATGATTTTTATTGTTTTTTATTATTCCTCAACCTCATCTGTTCTAACAGCTAAACAATCTATTTCTGATATTGATACAAAAGATAGCTATCAGACCACCTCTTATACAGATACGCAGAACAATAATGAGGCGATCTCTGATACAGATATGGCAACAAATACTCTTTTTACCCCCGATACGGAATATGAAGTAATAAATACCCCTACAGATCTTGAGCCTGTCAATGTTTCCAACACCCCTTCCGTAAATATTATGATGGTAGGTGACATACTTTTGCACACGCCTGTAGAAGAAGCTGCATGTACAGATTCCGGAAGCTATGATTTTGGCGCTATATTTACAAATACTAAGGACATTATAAGTTCTGCTGATCTTGCACTGGTTAATCAGGAAGTAATTATTGGCGGAAAGGAGCTTGGTGTTTCAGGTTACCCTTGTTTTAATGCTCCTGAAGAAATTGCCGATGCCCTTGTAGATTCAGGTTTTGACGTTATATGTCATGGAACAAATCATGCTCTTGATAAGGGTAAAAAAGGTATCATAAATACCCTTTCAAATTGGAAAAATAAATATCCCGGAATCATTACCCTTGGTATATATGATAATCAGGAAGATTATGAAACAGTCACTGTAACCGAGGTAAACGGAATAAAAATAGCCCTTTTGAATTATACCTATGGAACCAATGGTATATCTATACCTTCAGATATGCCCTACTGCGTAGATTTAATGACTAAGGAAAAGGTTATAAAAGATCTTGATACAGCCGAAAAGGAAGCTGATTTTACAATTATCTGCCCTCATTGGGGGACGGAATACAGCCTTGAGCACTCCAAGGAGCAGGAAGAATGGTGTAAGATTTTCCTTGAACACGGGGCAGATCTTGTAATCGGAACCCACCCTCATGTGATTCAGGATATTCAGTATTATTCCGATGATAATAGTGAGATGTTGGTATACTATAGTCTTGGCAACTTTGTAAACTGGACCTCCGGTACCGGAGAAGGTGTTGCAAATCGTATGGTCGGAGGAATTGCAGATGTGGAAATTTCCAAAAACATCTCCGGCAAAGCCTATATTGAAAGCTATGACGTTATTCCGGTAGTATGTCACGTTGAATCCAGGCAAAATGGAGTTACCGTTTACCCACTTTCAGAATATAATGAGTCTCTTGCTTCCAAAAATGAAATCCAATATCAGGATAGTTCTTTTTCCTTAAACTATTGCATAAACCTTATTAAAGATATTTGGGAAGACAACTGCTCTTTTTTACTTGAAAATGCAGGATAAGCCCTATTTACAAAGCTCCCAAAAGGCCACGGCACTGGCCGCCGCGACATTTAAAGAATCAACTCCATGGGACATAGGTATCATTACAGTATAATCGCATTTTGAAATTGTATCCTCGCAAAGCCCCTCTCCTTCTGTTCCAAGGATGATTGCCAACTTTTCTTCTTTGGCAAGTCTATCGTCCCCTATTGATATTGCGCGGTTATCCAAGGCCATGGCAGCCATTTTAAATCCCAGTTCATGAAGCAGATCCATACCTTTAATTTGCCAAGGGCCTTCTTCTTTAGGAAAAAAAGTCCATGGCACCTGGAACACTGTGCCCATGCTTACTCTGGCAGCCCTTCTGTACAAAGGATCGCTGCAGGCAGGGGATAAAAGAACAGCATCAACATTAAGGGCTGCCGCAGAACGGAAAATTGCTCCTACATTAGTAGGATTTACTACATTTTCAAGTATTGCTATTCTTTTTGCATCTTCGCAAAGACTCTTTACTTCAGGATATTCTTTGCGTTTCATCGCACAAAGCACACCTCTTGTAAGCTTAAATCCTGTTATTTGTTCTAAAACCTCCATTTCACCCAGATATACTCTTGCACTTTTCCACCTGTTTATCAAAGCTTCTACCTTATTATCCACAGAAGTTTTTTCCATTAAAAAGGAAATCGGTTCATAACCTGCATCCAATGCTCTTTCTATTACATTTGGACTCTCAGCTATAAATATTCCAAGATCAGGTTCATTTATATGAAAAAGCTGTGATTCATTTCTGTTGGCATAAATACTAAGTTCAGGGCTGTTTAAATCATTTATTTCTATATAATTATTATCCACAGTAATTCTCCGTTTTTAAAAACAATTTCTTTATGGTATAGTTTTATTGCTTTACTAAATTCTATTTTATGGGAAAAAGGATATGAATACCACTATAAAGGATACAAATAAAGAACACTTATTTTCAAATAAACAATTACTTTTACTGCTTCTGCCCCTTATTGCCGAACAGCTTCTTAACTCTCTTATGGGAATGGCAGACAGTATGATGGTTTCCACAGTTGGTGAAGAAGCACTTTCTGCTGTCTCTTTGGTGGATTCCATAAATAATCTTATAGTTCAGGCCTTTAATGCCCTTGCTACAGGTGGTGTTATAATCTGTGCCAATTATGTTGGACAAAAAAATATGAAAAAAGCCAACGAAGCAGCTTCACAGCTTGTTGGTGTAGCCCTTGTTATTTCTACGGCTATAACCCTTCTCGGAATTATTTTCAGAGGCCCACTTTTACATGTAATATTCGGAAGTATTGAGGATAGTGTAATGCAGGCATCCTACACCTATTTCTTTATAACTATTCTCTCTTATCCTGCAATAGCTCTTGCAGGTGCGGGAAGTGCCATATACAGAGCCATGGGAAATACAAGACTTCCTATGAATATTGCAATTTTTGCCAACATTACCAATATAATTCTAAATGCACTGTTTATCTATGTCTTTGGACTCGGAGTTGCAGGTGC
>JAILBM010000381.1 GCA_024680925.1 Butyrivibrio sp. | reverse complement strand
CTTTAAGAGGATAAGAGAGATAGAAAAGATTGAGTTTGAAGGGGAAGTTTTATATACTGCCTTTTTTGGCTTGTCCGGATTAACAGATGATGAAACTGCCATTGCAAGGCTCATGAAAGAAACCGCAGAGTATGCCCTGGGGAGGAAAGACTCGCCTTATGAGATTAAAGAGGCTCTTTGGGATTCTTATGTCGCTCTTAAAATGCAGGAATCAGAGGATAAAGGTGTCTGTGTACTAAGTGAAAATATGCCTTGGATGAAGGTGCTTTCCTGAATGAAAAATTAAGGAAGCTGCTTTGTTCTCATATATAAAAGTGTGTATAATGGACTAAGAAATGGAGTGATGAATATGAGAAAAGCAAGAACAGAAAAAGAAAATGCAATCAGAGAAAAGATGATTTCAGAGCTGTACAATAATAAATACAATCAGTTTATAGGTTTTGAAATATTGGAGCTTAGTCCTACCTACAGTAAGGCAAGGATCAAGTGTGATGAGAGACTTAACAATACTTACGGAAGCATGCATGGCGGTGCGCTTCTTTCTTTTGTTGATGTTATGGCAGGGGCGACAGGAAGCATGAGCGGATATTATGTAACAACTGTTTCTGCAAATCTTAACTTTCTTTTACCTGTGGTAAATACTGAGTATATCTATTGTGAGTGCATGAAGCTTAAGACAGGAAAACATATCCTGGTATTTGATGTAAGAGTAACAGATGATAACGGTAATCTCCTTGATAGTGGTGAGTTTTCATTTTTTGCCAGCAAGGTTGCAGTTCTTGACAGTGAATTAAAGTTTAACTAATGGTGAGGCGGGCACATGGATGACTATAAAAGGGAATGGGCAAATTCTCGGGATAAGCTGGTAATGGCTGTTGTAGGGCTGGGATTTCCGGCAGAGCTTGGAGAGCAGATAGCAAAGCAGCTTGGAAGCCCCAAGGCAATGGAGAGAATGATGTCTTATTTATATAATGTAAAGCCCCGGAAAGCTGAGCTTATAGTGGATGAAATGCTGGCCATATGCAGTGATGTGGACAGATGGCATGCCAAAAAGGAAAGTGAAGCAGCCAATGCCAGATATAATGAGATTTTAAACTATGGCTTTGGTGCTGAAGACGATATGTAGTTTTAGGGAAAAATGCAACTAAGTCACGGCAGGTTATTTATAAAGAATAAAAAGTACCGGATATGTATGTAGTATACGTATCCGGTATCTTTGTATTCATAATGATTGATATGTTTTATTTGGTAAAAACATTAACTGTTTGATGCTTTATTCATTGGCTTTATGGGAGCGCCGCAGTGAGGACATTCAATGTGTTTGCCATGGATATAGACACCACCGCAGTATTCGCAGGTGTCTTCCAAAACATATTCATCTACCTTGATTCCTTTGGTCTTGGCTTCTGCTATTGATTTGGAGAGCTTTTTGCGGTCATCTTTGGAAGACCAGAAATATCCTCCAACGACTAAAATAAGGATTCCGTTCCAAACCAGTGCGTAAACAAGCATTTCAAAATCAATTGTTGTTTTTCCTATAACCAGATTATCTGTAAGTTCGTCAAAGGAAAGTGAAACTGCATCTCCAAGGGAATAGGATTGTTTTGTAAGGTATTTTTGCATGCTCTCATTAAAATCATCTGTTACTGATGATGAGAGGATAGCATCTGTATTATTGCCCTGCATTCCTTCCCAGTACCAGTCGTTAAAATCGGCATCCGGAGTTTCAGGTTCTGTATAAACAATAAGCCAGTGACTTTCATCATCGAAGTTGTTTACATATATATCGTAGGCATAGTCTTCAAGGCTTTCATAATCCTCTATCCATGAGGAATTATAATCTGTAACCAGTGCAGGGGTTATACCTGTCTTGTTCTGAAATTCAATAAATGATTTATATATTGCATTTTCTTCGCTATCCGACAATATATCTGCCCAGTCATCTACATATACAGTTGTATCGTAGTTAGTGCTTAAAGCCTCGATCTTGGTTGGTATAAAGTAAATGTAGGCAATTCCTATAAGTATAAACGGAAGAGCAAAGAGAAGTATGATCAGGTCACTTATTTCTCTTGAAGAATTTCTTACATATCTGTAAGTTATGTTGTCGCCTTCGTAAAAGGCATATCTGGAATATCCAAATCTTCGTGAGTTGCTGTAAAGTGGTGGTGGAGTATAGGATCTTCTTGATGATGAAGAGCCTCCTGAAGAATACGAACCGCCGTGTGATCCCCCTGAATGAGAACCGCCTCCTGATGAATGGGGCATAGTGTCTTTCCTCCCTATTAAATTTGTCCATGTATAGAACTGTTATCAAAACTTTTTTCTACAGTATTATCGCATATTCACGGAGGCAAAGAAAGTAAATTGCATAAAATACCTTTAGAATGTATCTAAAAATAAAGAAAATAAGATATTTACTGATAAATCGGTATATAATAGACTAATATCTATAAATTTAAGGGAGAAAAGTTATGAAGGGAAAAAAATTATCTTTTTTGCTTGCCATGACAGTTGTTATGGCATCGACTGCCTGCAGTAGTGAAGTACCGGATACCTCAAATGAAAATGTCGGGGAAAGCGTGGTATCAACAGATGCCGGAAATTCTGAAACAGGTGATTCCAATGAAAATGCCGGTTCTGCAGAAACTTCCGCTGAAAACACAGATAGCGCAGAAAGTGGAGAAAGTGCTTTGGATTCTGGTGATGGAACTTTGGAAGCAAAGGCACCTGCTTTTATGGTTTCAAGTGATTATTATTATGAATACTATGATGATGAAGATTATTCCAACCCGGTTTTTACAGGTCATGTGAATAAGCTTAAATTAAGGGATGAATCTG
>JAILBM010000324.1 GCA_024680925.1 Butyrivibrio sp. | reverse complement strand
TTTTAATATTAGTAGAAATGGAGTAAGCCCGAGCAAGGGCATTGACACTTATTTGTTCTGATTTCTGATTGTTTGTTTTTAAATTGTAGAAATGGAGTAAGCCCGAGCAAGGGCATTGACACCCTACGTACCATAGTTGCACCCATGCCTCATCAACTGGTAGAAATGGAGAAAGCCCGAGCAAGGGCATTGACACATACTGATGTTTTTAATGTGCTCCCGTCTGTCTGTAGTAGAAATGGAGAAAGCCCGAGCAAGGGCATTGACACAATTCCGTGGTTCATTAGTTCACGCATTATTAAAGCGTAGAAATGGAGAAAGCCCGAGCAAGGGCATTGATTATTACTTTTATTCTCAGCTCATACCTAAAATTACCCTGTAGAAATTTAAGTGCATTTGAAGATGTTAAAAATATATTATTATATAATCAAAATTTATAAGGTGAGATGGTTATGAAATATCCCAAGAAACTACTTTTATTATTGTTTCTATTTATTTTTATGTTATCAGGATGTGGTAAGAAGTTTAATTCAGATGACTACATAGGAAAGACTTCTGCTGAAATAATTGAAGAATATGGAGAGTTTGATTATGTGGTTGGAGATACAGAAACTGAAGATCTGTATAAAAGTACAAAATGTGGGTATATATACAGAGAGGAGCAAGTTGGATTTCTGGGGACATCGGAAGAAGAGTTGTTTTTTATACATTTTGACCAAAGAGGAATTGCGTATAAATGCGATTATGGTGTAAGACCAGGCGGCTGATATCAAGTAAAATCAGCTTTTAGTGATGAGATGTTTGTGAAATTCTATAAATGATTTAAAGTATTGTGACTGGTTGTTATTATTAAAAAATGTTTTATAAAATTATAATCCACGGAGAATACATTATGCAAGGGGTTGTTGATAAATAGAAAAATAAGAACTTAAGGAGGATTAATGTCAGATAATAGAAAAAAGTTTCCTTATTCTATGACCAAGAGGGCGTTAATATTCTATATTATTTTTATTGTTTTGCTAGGTGTTTTCTTTTTCTTTGTAAGAGATGACCTGGCGGGAAAACTGATAGCTTTTATGGTCTGCCCGATGATGATTGCATATATGATCTATGCATATTTGAAGGAAAAGAAGGCGGATAAGAATGCAATTCAAAAGAACGAAAAGTTTACAGATGGAACATATTTTAAATCCCCGGAGTGGCATAACGAGTATGTAATATATAAAATAGATCACCCTTTTGAACGAACTAAGTATCAAAATATGAAAAAGGATCTTCTGAAGAGATTTCAGAGAAGAGAGTATATTTTTTTGATGGTTGTTTTTCTTTTTCTAATATTTTGTACAGGTTGTGCTGCTGTTATGAAATTTAACCTTCTGGTTGTTTTTGGATTTTGTTTTTTCGCATATTTCTTTTATGAATATTTTGCTTTGTTTATAGGAATGCCTGTTCGTAAATGGCTTAAGGGTGATATATGCTATAAATCACTTGAGGCATCATATATAAACTCGCAAATGCTCATATATAAAAAGAACGGTCTTTCCTTTGGAACAACGCATATACATGGTTTTACCGAGAAAAAAATATATGCGATAGACTACAAACTTGCCGAGGGGATATCAAGAAAAGTTGTTAGACTGAAAAAATATGAAGACGGGATTTACTCATCGGAAGAGTACCGACATTTTGCTGTGATACAAGTAAGACTTCCACATAGCGGCGATATTCAAAATGTTGAAATTGAACTAAATGAATTTCAGGTGCAAATGGCTATTGACAGATTTGTTGAAATAAAAATAAATGAAGGGATAATAAGCGGTATTCATATAAAAGAAGAAAAAGAGAATGATACAGTAATGTAGATTTGATAATGGTGATATAATGCGTACATTAAAACAGACGTATTTAAAAGTTGTAAGTAAAGGGATATTTTGCAATGACAGGCATAATATGTTTGCTCTGGATCGTCTTGATTCCTTTATACAAACCCTTTATGCTTCACGTGCTTGGATATTCAGATGTGGATAAATTATTTTCACTGGTCATGACACTCTTTGTGTTTTACATAATGTATGCATTTCAGAATGTGTTTGATGCAACATTCTATGGAGCCGGACGTACAGATTATATGCTTTTCGAATCAGTAATTACCAATACTGTTTATTATGGCGGATTCTTTATAGCTTATTTAATGGGAGCGTGGATACCAACGCTGACGGGTATAGCATTGATGTTCGGTTTCGGAAATGCATTCGATTCTGTGGTTTCATGGTTGGCTTATAGGCACTTTATGAAACATAGATTATTGGATTAGTGGAATAAAATGCAGAGCCGGTGTTGCTCTGCATTTTCGTTGTTTTATTATTTTTTTTATTATTTTTTCTTACGGAAGAATGTAGTCGGAAAGATGGTATCTTTCTTCATTCATAAGTGTGCATTCTATGCCGTACTGAGCAAATGATTTGCACAGTTCCTGAACAAAAGCAGGATTTTTGCCGGGCTGCATAAGGCAAATGGAGAATTTGTCACCTAATGTGAACAGTTCTACACCAATAGAACCATGTGTCCTGTTTTCACCGGCATAGATATGAACATCTCTGATGTACTTTTCAAGTCCACCCCAGCTTATATTACCTGTATAGCTTAAACCAAATGTATTTTGCGAAAGTGATTTTGTGACCAGTCCAAGCATTACCTGTTTCTTTCCTTCCAGTGGAAGTGTCTGCATATAGGCATCAAGCTGGAGCATACCATTTATTGACTCAATATCAGCTGACAGGTCACTGCCGAGAACAATCTGTCCACGTACTGATGTATTCAGTATCTCGACCGGCTTGCCCTTGTCATTTGCAGAAAGCTTTACAAAGAATACTCTGGCAAGGCAATCATGTGAC
>JAILBM010000307.1 GCA_024680925.1 Butyrivibrio sp. | reverse complement strand
TAAAAACTGTACACAGACTATAAGTGCCGATTTATATGGTTCAAAATCACAAACTCTAGTAGAAGAACTTGAAAATGGTGTAAAATAAAAAGGAGCTGAGCAAATCAGCTCCTCTCAGCCAGATATTCGTAGCATCTGACGTATGAAGTATTTTTGAACCCTCGGTGTTACTTCATGTTCTTATTTTATTATCTGTCAATGCACTTGTCATTCAACCTATAGTTTGGTTTAGTAGTTGAGTTCTTTAAGGCTTTTTTCGATCAAGTCGTATTCTTTTTTTATTATTTCTTTTGGCGCTGATAGTTTTGAAAGCCTTTCAAATCTTCGCATTCTTAGTTCAAGCCTTGTATATATCTCAGGATACTTCATATCTTTTCTAAAGGATATAGCAAGAGCTGTCACTGCTTTATTGAATATATTTTTGTCAAGTTCTGCTCTTTCGATTGCGCTATTTATAACTGTAGTGTCCGGTATGTAGTACGGTCTCTTTTCCCAAGGTTCTTCAGGCATTTTTGTAGATATTCTCGCCTCAGGAATATCAAGGCCACAGAGAACTCTAAAGTTTTTTGAAGGTAGGTATACTTGGTATTCGTTATTACTTTTTACTGTTGCTCCATTCTCATGTGTAACTGTGAAACTGTCCCTATAATCCTTATATCCCTTTACTATACATATTTCCTTGTCTATTATGTCTACGGCTATATAAGTCTGGTCAATGCAATAAGCTGTGAGAATAAGTGTGTTCTTACCATCACTATTTTTAAGCGATGAGGCGATCTCGTTGTCGTAAAGCTTCTTAAGATCAGGTTTACTGGCTGGAATCCATACCTCCGGCATAAAGGGTAGATACTTTGATGAAAAAATTATCTCGGAGAAGTCAAGGTCCGGCTGATCCTTATCAATTACCATAGCAAGATATTCATTATCGACCAAATTATAAAATCCAATTACTTTGTGTCTTGGTTCTTCTCCTGTCTCTTCTCCTACTCCGACAGTACCTAGAAATTCATCTAAATCCATGACATACTGTTCCATAACAGCCAGAGCCATTTCTCCCACGTGTACAACAATTTTTCCTTCGATTTGGCCTTTAAGGGCGTTAATAAGTTCTTCTTTGTTTCTTAACATCTTTTATTTAATTCCTTTCTTCAAAACGATTATAAATAACTTGCGAGAAAACCCCATACGATGAAGTTTCATCGGTTGTGGGATGAATCGCCTTTACGCGAACAGTTGTTCGTGATAGAATAAGTCTATCGGAACCTTGAAAACTGTATATAGGTGGTTGTGCCATGAATCTAACAAACAAAGAACCTATGGCACGTAAAATATACAAGGTGTTAGTTCCCACGCGCTACAAGCGCACCAAATAACATTTTCAAGTATGCCGAAGGGTTTTGCCCGACGGAGTAGCGGCACAAAGTGAACGTGCCTTACTATACCGTAAGGTATTGTAGAAACCATTTCCGATAACATCGGTCATGGTAGTTCATGTAGATGTTTTTCATCCATATTTTTTAGCTACAAATTAAATATGGAATTTTTAGGTGAAGAAATTGATTAAAATGGCGGGAAATAATGTCGATTTGAAAAACTAGGTATTTTTTATCTGTATTTCTTGATTATATTTATTTTTTCTATAGTTTTCTATATCTATAAATATGGCTGTTTACTTAAAATATACAAGTTTGTACCAAAAGCTTCTATAAGGACACTAACAAATCCGAAGTTGAACTGAATATGCCATAAATAAAAGGGATAAGGCTTTATCAATGCATACCTTATCCCTTGAATTATGTCTTTTTATCTGCCACCTCAACAAGTAGTTATATTTTTAGGTAAAACCCTCAAACTATACCCTCAACTTGCTTGACAAACCCTCAATAACTGTGAATACCCCTTTTATATCATTATCATTGCTTGTTCAGCAGCTCGCTTCTTTCTTCGTTAAGTTCGATCATATCTGCGATAGTTGAAAAGAAATCATCAGTCGTATCAGGAACAAATGCCCCATTATTTCTTCTCAGATCTTCTTGAGCAAGCTTTGATTTTTCAAGCTGAGCTATTTCATCAAGTTTTTCATCAATATTTCTTACCCTTCTCTGGGTACCTGTTTCAAATTTTCTTATATTAGACATTTTCTATCCTCCTAGCATTTAGATATTTTACAACATCATTTTTTCCCTCTGAGATCATATTTACGACACCTTCTGTGATGTTTTGAATCTCAGGATTTTCTCTTATGTAGTTTTCTGCCTGCTTCTTTTCAAGGTCTGTGAGATTATCTGTATTTCCTAATATAGCATCTATAGAGTTACCAACAAGTCTCTTTTCTCTGGCCTTCATAAGAAGCTCTGCATTTATTAAGTTGTTATCCAAATCTATATCCTTTCTTTGGATAAAATCTTTATTTAGTTAATTATATTATTATCTATCTCCAGGGAATTGCAAATTTTTTTAAAAAATTCATAAACCTCAGAATGCCTATAAACACTGACCTTTACGTCATGGGTAAATAATTATTCTAATATTTTATACTCAAAAGTAGAAAACGAAAATTATCTACTTATAATATCCTTAAAAGTAAACACTATCACATAAAGGAATCTTTATTAGGAAAAAGAAATGGAATTTAATCTAAAAAAAGCACGGGAGTCGATAGGGCTTAGTGCAAAAGACGCTGCCAGGGCAGCAGGCATAACCGAATCGTTTTACAGAAAGAACGAAAAAAACAGAAAACTCCCATGTAAGTACCTATATAAAATCTGGAAAAAATATCCGGAGTATCCTCTTCCAGCTGATTTTTTCTGGTATACATCGTTCACTCTCAAATGTAACATGAATTACCATAACATAACCCAGAAGGAAGCAGCAAAGATACTGCAGGTATCAAGCCAGGCTCTTATTTCAAAGTATCTGGCAACAAATATCCCAATGTATGAATATAAAGGGATCTTCGACGAGGCGTTTGTACCGCTCATAGTACCGATGGTAGAAAAGAACAATGGAAGCCTTAAGTACATGACAGATCTTGAGCCAGTAGGGAATCTTATGATGCGGCATAAAAAAAACACAATACGCGCAGGAGATAAAGTAAAGACTTTAGCGAAAACATAAACCTACAACATAAAGGAGAAAAATAAATTATGGCAAGAAATTCTTTAACAATTGCAAAAGCGATTTCAGATAACATGGAGCACATCATCTGTAAGGATGGCGTAGAGTTTGATATCAAGGTGCTTGATAATGACACTATCCTCCTTCACCACATCGAGAAAAATGGAAAGAGTGCATTAAAC
>JAILBM010000245.1 GCA_024680925.1 Butyrivibrio sp. | reverse complement strand
TACATAATTATTCTTTTAGATAAACTAATATTTCCTTCACTATCATTTTTTAATTGAAATTAAATGTGAAAAGAACTTCCACACTTATTGGTAAAACACCAACGTTTGACATATTACTACATATATTTATTTCTTTCAAGTATTTTTTATTTATATACTAAAAAGCCGGTTCGTATCACTCACGAACCGGCTCTCCCTCTTTTTATAGGTAGTTAAATTTCCACAACTCTGTCACAATATTTAAGTGCATCATCACTATGGGCAATCATTATTATTGTGTACTTATTTTTTAAAGCACGAATAGTTTCTATAAACTGCTCCTGTGTCTTTTTATCAAGGGCATTGGTAGATTCATCAAATACCAGAATCTTTACATTCCCGTATATTGCACGAGCAATTCCAAGGCGCTGCCTTTGTCCACCAGAAAGCCTTACCCCGTTCTCTCCAATATTCGTATGCACTCCCTCGGACAGAGAAGAAACAAAGTCCCAAAGCTGTGCCACTTCCAGCGCTCTGCGTACTTTATCCATATCTATATTTTTATAGTCATCTTCCATTGCAATATTCTGCGCAATAGTCATATCCATAAGAAATATGTCCTGAGGCACATATCCAAATAATTGCAAATAGTCATCACCAAACTGATCTATATTTTTTCCATCAAGAAGAACTTCTCCTTCATTAGGACAAAGAAGTCCCAAAATCAGCTTTATAAGCGTGGTTTTCCCTCCACCACTTGTACCCTTAAAGCCAATCATTTCCCCCTTTTTAATCTTTAGATTAAAGTTTTCCAAAACTATTTCTTCAAATCCCGGATAATGATATGTTGCTTTTTTTACCTCAATTGATTCTTCAAAATCAGGCACCTTATTCTTAGTACTTTTTTCTGATCTTCCTTCTTTTGTAGCAGCTTCAAGTTCATCAAACACTTCTTCATAAGCTCCTGCATTCTGACGGATTTCATGAAAGCTTCCAAATATTTCCATTACAGTATCTCGTATCTGAAGCGCAGCTGATATCGTCACGGACAAAACAACAATTCCGTCTTTTAGATCACCAGTAATCGTATAGCTTATTAATAAAACCGCCAGTACCATTATCAGGGTAAAAATGTCTATCAAAAGATTCGGAGCACTCATAAGCAGATTTCTTTTGATATGAACCCTATAAGATTCATTTTCCCCCTGCACCTGCCAGCCATACGCCATATCTGTTTTGCCAGACATTCGAAGCTCAGTTATTCCCCGAAAACTTTCCTGAAGCTTTATACTTCTCCATCTTCCAATTTCATTCATCTGCCTGGAATAATCCTGCACTTTATCCTTGGTAAGTTCGTACATCCACAGACATAATACTGCAAGAAATGCTATTGGAATCAAAACTTCCTCTCTTCCCATAATAAACAAAAGAAGCACAAGAAGTATAAGTGTAAGCACCTTGGCTGCAAGTTCAAGAGCTGCAACCAATATTCCGTTTATAAGATTTAATGCTGCAACCGAATATCTATGAATAATATCAGCTGTATGATTTGTAAAAAAGTAATCATAAGGCCTTTCATAATACCATTTCAGCAAATATCTTGAATATTTCTGCAGCATTTTTAGCATAATCCTTGTAGATATATAATCATAAAAAAGCCTGTACGCACAACTTAAGGCATATAATACAAGCACAACTCCCGATGCTGCAAGCAGATATTTTATATTATTATCATCAGGACAAAGTCTCACAAAATTCTTAAATACAGGATAAGATTGTGCTTCGGAAGGTTCAAACAAAATAAAGATATATGGCACTATAACCGCAATTCCAAACAGCGACACAATCATACTTCCAATATCCAGCAAAAAAAGAATCAAAAGCTTTTCTTTATCCTTTTTATCTAATAATGAAAAAACTTTCTTTAGCATACCAATTCTCTGCTCCCATCCTTTGACTTTTACTTTTCACATTTATGTATGACATTTTCAGTCAAAAGATTATTCATAACTTCAAGTACGTTAGCCTCTATAGTATCATGGTCAGCATCATAAATCTCTTCAAGTGAACTTGTAACAAGGCTTGGTGATGAGCCTTCAAGAAGAAGCTTCCAGACTTCCTCTCCCTCTTCATTTAGTCGTATAATTCCGTTAAAAGCCTCATCTTTTCCCATATATACAACCACTTTTTTTCCAACTACTTCTCTAAGTTCAAAGCCTTCATTTATCTTGTATAGAGCTTCTTTATCAAGCTTTATTTTTTTGTCAAAAAACATTTGCTCGTCTCCTTTAATAAAAATGTGTCTACAGATCACTCAAATATCCATTCATCACGGGCCTTCTTACTTATCCCCCATTCCATCTCGTGCCCGTACCATTTATCCACAGCACAGAATCTGCAAAATGGGATTGGTCTGCTTAGAAATTCCATGATTTCCTCTGATCCACTTGCGTCAAAAATATCTATACTGTCTTCTTCACATTCGCATATTCCTGCATGATATTCCTGTTCTAATCTATAACTTCTGCCAGCAAGTGAACAAGGATACAGCCTGCTTCCCTTTAACTGGATACACTGATTTGCCAGATAGCAATTTGAAAAATTCAAATCAATATCCCCTTTACCTTCCGGGTCCATCAGATGTTTTCTAAAATGTACCTTCTCATTTCCACTGTTATTAAAAAAGCTCATGGTAACATCAAAGATAAGTCCAGCAGCTCTTATTTCTTCCTCTTTAAGATTTATAGGATACCTTGTAACAGAAATTTCAATATCCATATCATGTGCGCACATCCAAAAGCTTTCTGGCATTTCAAGAAGCTTTATTCCATTTGTTACTATCTGAATAGCTGCTACAGGAAAGCTTTCTCTTGCAGCTCTCATAATCTCTTCGATATGTGGATTAAGCAGTGGTTCACCTCCCATTAAATGTATGGACTCTGCTTCTCCATTAAAAAGTTCTCCGAGTCTTTTAAAGCTTTTTGAAAGCATTTCATAATCAGCATATTCTTCTGACACAAGCGGTGAAAAATGTGCGCAGGCCTTACAATTCAAATTACAATGTCCTGCAAGATCAACTTCAAATAACAATTTTCTTCTTGGAGTGCGGCGTCTTATAACTCCATTTTTTAGCCTTTCCACAAGCTCCATAAAAAAGATACTTTCATTTGCAAGAGGCCAAAAGTATTCATAAGCTTCCTTTGTATCCTGATTCCAGGGTTTCATATGATTTCCTGCAAAATGTACTATCCTGGGATTCTTTCTTGCCTCTGTAATTTCTCTCAATAGGTTATCAGGAAGAAAACGGTCAAACTGAGGCTCACATATTGTGCAGTTCCATTTGGCATCAAGCAGAAGCTTGCTATCTTTACAGGCAATATTAAGAATATCCTGGTCATGATTTCGCCACTCTTTATTATCTGCCATTTCCAGTAACTCATTATCTTTGAAAGCTGCTCGCATTGCTTTAAGGTTCATCAGTAGAACCCCGCTATTGAAATAGTCATAAGAGCTTCCATAATCTTTCAGATTATTATAATATTTTTCAAATATGCTGGTCTTGTCAGCACTCTGATTACCATAATAAATTCCTATCCCTGTATAGTCTCTGACCGCGCCAATATACTTATCCTCCAGATTTATCTGGTATAGCTCTTCAAGGTCATTACATACTACAAGGTCGCAGTCAAGATATATAAC
>JAILBM010000211.1 GCA_024680925.1 Butyrivibrio sp. | reverse complement strand
ATGGTAGATGATCTAAAGGCCTATGCAGAGGAAAAATATTCTGACGAAGAATTTGAAAAGTTATGCAAGAAATACACCTACTGTCCTCCATTTACAAAGGAAAGTCTTCTTTACAGAGAGATCTTTGAAGAATACTATCCGGGACAGGCTGAAATGATAAAGGATTTCTGGATGCCTAACAAAGAATGGGAAGGCTGTAACGTTAACGATCCATCTGCCAGAGTTCTTTCAAACTATGGAGAAAGCGGACAGTAATTTCTTTAATTTAGTTAAACCATTTTTCATTCATAATATATTAAAGCCTCAAGCAGTTTTATTATACTGTCTGAGGCTTTTCCTTTTTCTTTATTGTTTTAGTTACACTTAGGCTTAAACCTGATTACATACATGTATATCCACCATCTACAGGTACCATTATACCTGAAACATAGCTTGATGCTTCTGATGAAAGGAAGATAGCTGCTGAATCAAGTTCTCCCTCATTGCCATAACGCTCCATAGGAATAGCACTCTTTGCATATGCCTGGAACTCATCAGTATCAAGAGTTTCCTTTGTAAGTGGTGTATAGAAATATCCTGGGCAGATAGCATTAACTGTAATGCCGTGCTTACCCCATTCACAAGCCAAAGCTCTTGTAAGGTTTACTACGCCACCCTTTGCTGCATGGTAAGGTGAAGAAGGAGCCTGCTTATTACCTACAAGACCATACATGGAAGCAATATTTATGATACGTCCATAGTTTGCAGGAATCATTGCCTTCTTGGCTACTGCTCTTGCAACCTTAAAGGTTCCGAAAAGATCAATGTTCATTTCGTTGCTGAACTGCTCATCTGTTATATCTTCTGCCGGAGCAACTGCACCTGTTCCTGCATTATTTATAAGAATATCAATTCTTCCAAAATGCTTAAGAGCCTCATCTACTGCTGCCTCAACCTGTGCTGTGTCAGTGATGTCACACTTGATAGCCAGTGTATCTACACCATATTCATTGTGAATATCCTCTGCTACCTTTGAAATAAGCTCCTGACGACGAGCAAGTGCTATAATAGAAGCTCCCTGATTAGCTAAAGCTTTAGCCATCTGAACTCCAAGACCTGTTGAACAACCTGTTACCAGTGCAACCTTCCCACTTAAATCAAAATAGTTTTTCATATATATCTCTCCTTTCTTTGGGCACAAATGATAAATTTTGTTAACAAAAATGTCAGCAAAAAGCAGTGGCCTCAGTGCTTTTGTTGTAAGCCACCGCTAACTATTGAAACAGATTATAATGCATTGTACGCAATTTATCAAGTGGGAAATTTATTATTTTTGAGTTTTTAATAAAATAAAAATACTGCACCATGGATTAATTATAATCTATAGTACAGTATTAAGTAAATTACTATTTTGTATTTAGTACATCATTTTCTCTTATACACTCTGAAGGTATAAGTAGTATCAAAATATACCTGTTCTTCACTTTCAGTTTCAAGCATCCAGTCATCTGACTTATCCAGATTAGGTATGAATGCATCTGCCACATATTCTCTGTCCAGATGGGTAACTATTGCTGTATCGCAAAGATCAAGGAACTGCTCATAAACACTGGCGCCGCCAATGATATATACATCATTAGTATCATATTTTTCTACTGCTTTTAAAAGCTCATCTCTGTCATGAACAATTAAAGCATTCCTGACACTATAGTCTTTTTTTCTTGATAAAATTATATTGGTCCTGTTATCAAGAGGCTGACCCTGCGGAAAAGTTTCAAGTGTCTTTCTTCCAAGTACAACTACTTTACCAAGAGTTTCTTTTCTGAACATCTTATGATCGGCAGGAATACTTACAAGAAGCTGTCCCTTATTTCCTATTCCCCAATTCTCATCTACCGCAACTATTAATTTCATCCCTGTCCTCCATGTATTAAGTATTTTCAAATATTAAACCGCAATTGGTATATTTTTTATCTGTTCACCTGCAACCTCATATCCTTCAAGGCTGACATCATTTCTGTCAAATTCATAAAAATCATGCTTGTCCGGATTTAATATAAACTTTGGCGCCGGCTGCGGTGTTCTTTGTATAAGCTCCTTAATGATCGGTATATGTCTGTCATAAATATGGGCATCAGCAATAACATGAACCAGTTCTCCCACATTCATATCAACAGCTCTTGCAATCATATGTACTAAAACCGCATACTGAACAACATTCCAGTTATTGGCTGCAAGAACATCCTGAGATCTCTGATTAAGTATGGCATTAAGTGTAAGCTTATCCTCACCTTTTTTCTGGGTAACGTTAAAGGTCATGCTGTAAGCGCATGGATACAGATTCATCTCATTAAGATCCTGATGAACATATATATTAGTCATAATTCTTCTGCTGAAAGGATTATTTTTTAAGTCATATAATACTCTGTCAACCTGGTCAAACATTCCTTCTTTATATTTGTGTTTAACTCCCAGCTGATAACCATAGGCCTTACCTATGGAGCCATCTTCATCTGCCCATTCATCCCAGATATGACTGTGAAGATCGTTGATATTATTGGACTTCTGCTGCCATATCCAAAGCACTTCATCTGTAGCACTTTTTAAGGCAGTCTTTCTGAGTGTCATAATCGGAAATTCTTCGGAAAGGTCATACCTGTTCACTACACCAAACTTTTTAACAGTATAAGCCGGAGTACCGTCTTCCCAGTGAGGGCGTACCTTTTCTCCTTCGGTAGAAGTTCCGTTTTCCAGAATATCCTTACACATATTTATAAAAATCTCATCTGCTTTACTCATATTTATCCCCTTTCAAAACTGATTACTATAGCTTTTATCTGTCCCATTTATCACAAAGAGCTGTAATCTGGTCTGCAAACTTAGCCTTATCCTTGTTGGTGATACCTTCACTTCTGGCAATAATAGCCACAAGTCTTGCACCTGCCATTTTAAGCCTTGTATAAACATCTGAAACAACCTTAGACTCTTTCTTCTGTACCGGTACCGGAACACCCTCAAATATAATTTTGCCTGTAAGAAGATCCACCTGAGTACCACTATAGGGTGCGTAGCTATTGTACCCGTATTCTTTATTAAGAAGCTGGGCAAAAGAGGTTGTGACAGCATCTTCACCGTGAACAACAAATACCTTTTTAGGTTTATTTTTAAAGCCCTGTATCCAGTCGATAAGTCCCTTTTGATCGGCATGTCCGGATAAACCTTCCAGCTTCATGATCTCCGCATTTATATCAATAGTCTCACCAAAAAGCTTAACCTGCTGGGCACCGTCTATTATGGCTCTTCCCGTAGTACCAACAGACTGATAACCCACAAATAAAATAGTACATTCCGGGCGCCACAGATTGTGTTTTAAATGATGCCTTATTCTTCCGGCATCACACATTCCGGAAGCAGAAATAATAACCTTAGGAGTCGGTTCCTCATTTATTGCCCTGGACTCTTCCGTTGTAATGGAAAGCTTAAGTCCCGGGAAGGTTATAGGGTTGATACCTGATTTTACCAGTTTAATTGCCTCTTCATCATAACAGGCTCTCTCATTTCTGTTAAATATTTCCGTCGCTTCTACGGCCAGGGGGCTATCCACATAAACCGGAAAATCCTCCACAGCCGTTACCAGATGTTCTTCTTTTATTTTACGTAGAAAATAAAGCATTTCCTGAGTTCTTCCCACAGCAAAGGATGGAATTACCACATTCCCTCCTCTGGCAAAGGTTCTGTTCATTATTTCTGTGAGAGATTTTATATAATCGGGTCTTTCAGTGGCATGGAGTCTGTCTCCATAAGTGGACTCCATTACCACATAATCTGCTTCTTCTGTTTTTTGCGGATCTCTTATAAGAGGCTGCCTTGTATTTCCAATATCTCCGGAAAAAACAATTTTTTTCTCAGTTCCTTTTTCCTTAAGCCATACCTCAATACTGGAGGAGCCAAGAAGATGTCCCACATCTGTAAATCGTATCTTAACTCCCTGACAGACTTCGATTATCTCGTCATATTCGCAAGGCACAAGTCCTTGTATGGCACGTTCTGCATCCTGCATTGTATATGCAGGTTCCTGCATCTGGATACTTCCGCTTCTTTTGCCCTTTCGTTTTCTCCATTCTGCTTCCTGCATCTGAATGTGTGCACAGTCTCTTAGCATTATATTACAAAGATCAGCTGTAGCTTCTGTACAAAATATCTTTCCGTTAAAGCCACCGGCACACAAAAGGGGAAGATTTCCCGAATGATCCACATGAGCATGGGTAAGAAAAACATAATCAATCTGCCCTGCGGGAACAGGCAGTTCAATATTTTCAAAATAATTTTTACCCTGTTCCATACCATAATCTACAAGTATATGCTTATCACCTACCTGTAAATAATGACAGCTCCCTGTTACTTCATGATCTGCACCTACAAATATTAATTGCATTCGTCACCTCATTACATTTGACCTAGATACTATAATATCATTATAATAATAAACTATGGAAAAAGAAATCAAACACTATTCATTTCAAATATTAAGTTCAGACATATTAAAAATCTTTGCTGTTATCACCATGCTTATCGACCATGTAGGAGCCGGCATTATAGAATACCAGTATCTTTCAGGTCAGTATCCCTTTGGCATGGATGCAGGAGCGGTGCTTAATATGTACAACATTTTCAGACAGATCGGACGTCAGGCATTTCCTATATACTGCTTTCTGTTGATAGAGGGCTTCATGTATACAAGAAGCAGGAAAAACTATTTAAGAAACCTTTTGATTTTTGCTTTTATATCAGAGCTGCCCTTTGATTTTGCTCTTATAGGAAATGATATTACCGATTTTGATTTTATTTTTAATCTTAAATGGTACTGGCCTGATTTTATAAAGTCCCAAAATGTTTATTTTACCCTGGCAATCGGTTTCATTGTTATCTGGATATCAGACCTGTTTTGGAAAAAGGTTGTCCCTGGTTACGATGTATCCAAATTTTTTAAAGACAGACTCACTGCAATAATTGTAACAGTATCCGTAACCATTGCAGGTTGTCTTCTTGCAAATGCACTTCGTACAGACTATAAATACTGGGGAATAATTATTATAGTTATTTTTTATATTTTCCGGGCCATGTTCCCTATTTCACAGATAGCAGGGTATCTTACTCTCTCAAATCTTTATCTTGAGGAGTATAGTCTTTTAGCCTTTGTACTTACAGCTTTATACAATGGCAAAAGGAGCGAAACCATAAAGAAATTCAAATATTTCTTTTACTTCTTTTATCCTGTGCATTTGGCACTTATTTTTATCATCCGCTGCATTTTATATTAAAACAAAAGATACGAGGCAAAACACCCCGTATCTTTTTATTTACTCATTATAACGTTCTGAACATCTTCAAGATTCATAGTTGATATGTAATATTTTCTAAGTGTAGTGGTTTCAAAAGAAATTCTTCCATTAACATCAGCTTTCTCTTCATCAAAAAGATTAAAGCTTCCGTCAGAATCCATGGTAAATATGTAATAAACTCTATTTTTGTCATCTTCTACCCGAAACGGAAATTCAACTGTAATTTTGGCCACTCCCGGAAGTATTTTATCCGATGGAAAAGAAGTAACGAAGGTTTCAGGATAAAGAGAATTGGAATATCTGATTACCTCACCTTCAAGCTCACTATCACTAACATCAGTATAGGATTTAACCATCTCCACACTTAATGTTTCACTACCGCGAACATGATCTTCAAATCTTCCGTCATTACCTTGTCTGAATTCATCCGGTATATTACCAGGGGCTACTTCTATTTGTCCGTTTTCATCTGGTTCTATTATTACACTACTGCCTTCACTACCTATATTATTGACAACAACAGTATGTTCAGTGTCGCCTCCTGCATAAGAGCAGGTAGTTATGAACATCCCCAAAACGGCAAAAGCAATAGCCGCTGCGCCTCCCACCAGCACAGACAGGTTCTTAACATCTTTGCCTTTTATAATCATAAAAATCCCTCATAACAATAAATGTGTTTCAAACTTTCACAATTTTATCACACTTTTTTCACTTTTAAAACACTTTTTTAAACATATAAAACACTTTTTTATTATTCCTCCCCGGGAATCATTTTTTCCAGGTTTTATATGAAAGTAATATAAGCATAGGCAAAAGTTCCAGACGTCCTGCAAGCATATCAAACATCATTACAATCTTTGAAAAAGCAGAAAACTGTGAGAAATTACCTGTTGTTCCTACCATTCCAAGACCGGGGCCTACATTATTAAGGGTTGCTGCCACTGCAGTAACATTTGTTTCAAAACTAAATCCGTCCATAGAAATAAGAAGTATGGAAAAACACATTATTAAAAGATATATACCAAGATAATTAAATACCGACTTTACCGTAGTACTCTCTACAGAATGTCCGTCCATATACACCTTTTTTACAGAACGGGGATGAACTACAAAGGAAAGTTCATTCTTTATGGTTCTAAAAATTATAAGCAGTCTTGAAAATTTAAAACCACCACCTGTGGATCCGGCGCAGGCTCCAAGAAGAGTCAGGAGAAATAACAACGTTCTGGAAAACTGTGGCCATACATTAAAGTCCAGGGTACCAAATCCTGTTGTAGTCATTATGGATACAGTTGTAAACATAGCATGATGGAAAGACAGGAAAGGAGTCTGGGTAATTCCGGCTCTGTAAATATTAACCGCAATAAGTGATGCAGAAACCATCATAACTCCGAAATACCATCTCATTTCGTCACATCTGAGGGCTTCTTTAGGTCTTTTTGTAATAAGGAAATAGTAAACACTGAAGTTTACTCCGCAAAGAGCCATAAATATTATAATAATTGCCTGTGATACTATAGGATATCCACCAATACCGGCATTTGTAACAGCAAAACCACCGGTTCCCACAGTGGAAAATGTAAGGGTTATCGACTCATACAAAGTAAGTCCTGAAATCTTAAGGGCAATTATTTCTACCAATGTTATCCCAAAATAAATAAGGTAAAGAATTTTAGCAGTGTCTTTTACCTTTGGTACAAATTTACCGACTATAGGTCCGGGAGCTTCTGCTCTCATAAGATGCATGCTATAGCCATCTGCAAGAGGCACGATTGCAATCATAAATACCAATACTCCCATGCCGCCTATCCAATGGGAAAAGGTACGCCAAAACTGTACTGAATAATCCATTCCATCAACTGCAGTAAGAATACTTGCACCGGTTGTGGTAAAACCTGATACGGTTTCAAACAAAGCATCTACAAAATTAGGTATTGTCCCTGTAAGGTAAAAAGGTATTGCTCCTATAACAGAAAGAAGTATCCAGGAAAGAGATGTTACCACAAAACCTTCTTTTGCATAAAAAACAATATTTTCAGGCTTTTTACGACTACCAAGGCTTCCGACAATAATACAGGTTATAAGAACTCCAAGAAAAACACTAAAGCTCTTTGACTCACTGTAAATAATAGCAACAATGGTAGGAAGTATCATAAGCAGTCCTATTAAGGTAATTAATCTAAATAAAATATATCTGATTATCTTGTGATTCATAATCCGTCTCCACTATTACTCAAGTATATCTTTAATATCTCTGAAGCCTGTATTTGTAGTAACCACAATTACCGTATCTCCGGGAGATATAATACTCTGACCACCGGGAGTAATGATTTCTCCGTTGTGATTTATGCAGGCGATAAGTATTCCCTTTTTAAGAGTAAGTTCATGAAGAGGTCTGTTAATAACAGGAGCATTTGCAGTAACCAAAAACTCCAAAACCTCTACTTTACCACCGTTTATTCTATACAAAGCTTCAATATTACTGTCAAGAGAATTGGACATTCCTCTTACATACTGTACAATTCTCTCTGCCGTGATATTTTTAGGATAAATAACTGTTCCTATATCGAGGGCACCTATTATTTCATTATAATTAACTCTGTGTACTTTAGTAATGAGCCTTGCCTTAGGTGCTATATTGTGCACATACATTGAGAGCATAATATTCTCTTCATCAATATTAGTAAGCGCCACGAAAGATTCCACTTCCGAGATTCCCTCTTCAAGGAGCTGATCTCTGTCTGTGGCATCAGCATTAATAACAAGGGCATCAGGTAACAGTTCTGTAAGTTCCTTGCATCTTTCCCTTTTACGCTCAAATATTTTGACATCTATACCTGCGGATAAAAGCTGTGAAGCCAGATAATAACCTGTTTCACCGCCTCCCACGATTACTGTTGAATGAACTCTTGCTGTTGGAATTCCCTGCTTTTTAAAGAATCCGAGAATATTTCTGCTGGATCCGATAAGAGATATCTCATCCTTGGCTCTTAGAATAAAATTACCATCAGGAATGAAAACACCGCTATCTCTCGAAACAATTGATATAAGAACTTTACCTCTAAGTTCCTGATGAAGATCCTTAAGGGCTTTATCACAAAACTTGGAATTTTCTGAAAGAGTTATGCGTACAAGCTCCGCTCTTCCCCTTGCAAAGGTTTCAATCTTGGTTGCAGAAGGGAATTTAAGGAGTCTGCTCATCTCAGAAGCTGCTGCCTCTTCCGGATTAACAATCATGGAAAGGCCAAGTTCATCTTTAATAAAATCTATTTCTTTTTTATAAATAGGATTACGGACTCTGGCAATGGTATGACAACCGCCGGCCTTTTTGGCTATAAGACAACACAAAAGATTTTGCTCATCTGATTCTGTAACCGCAATCATAAGATCAGAGGACTCAATTCCCGCATCCTTCATGATCTGAAAGCTTGTTCCGTTTCCAACAATGCCCATAACATCGTAATTATTAACCACAGTCTGAAGTACACTGCTATCTTCTTCAATGACTGTTATATTATGTCCTTCATTACTTAACTGTTCTACGAGAGTCTGTCCGACATTACCACATCCTACAATTATTATTTGCATATATATTCCTCAAACACTTTTTATAAAATAGGTTACTAAAAAAAATCATAAAATCAGTAACACTTAATTATACACCAAATATCAAATAAACCAAATTCACCACGTTACCATGATAAAACATAAAGTTATTATGTCAAGTTTGTGTTTGTTTTGTGAACATTGTGTGTCCGAAACCCTTGCTATTTATGGATTTTTAAGATTTATTTATTCGTAGTTCATTGTTTTTATTGTATTTCACATTTACAATAAAAGGTACGGTGAGGGGATTTTAATCAAGAGGAGAGTGAACTAATATGAAAATGAGAAACTTTTTGTCTCAATTCTTTGTAGGCAGATATGGTGCATACGGAACTGATCAGATGAATAAGTTTATCCTTATCATCGCAGTTATTTTTCTGGTGCTTTCATATATAACACCATTTAGTATGCTGTACTGGGTTGCATTTGCCCTTTTGGGATATGCATATTTCAGACTTTTTTCAAAAAATATCCCAAAGAGATATCACGAAAATGAATCTTACATGAAGATTCAAAATAAAGTTACGGGATTTTTTAAAAATTTCACTTCTAATATAGAACAGCGCAAAGCTTATCACATATATAAATGTCCAAACTGCGCACAGAAAATAAGAATTCCTCGTGGAAAGGGCAATATAGTTGTTCGTTGTCCAAAGTGCCACACTGAATTCCAGAAGCGTTCCTGATAGGTTGCAATATGTTCGGATATATTACAATTAATAAACCTGAAATGAAATTTCGTGAGTTCGACGTTTACCGCTCCTACTACTGCGGTTTTTGTCGGACTCTTAAAAATGATTACGGTGCCTTCGGACAGCTATCTCTAAGCTACGATCTTACGTTCCTTATTATGCTGCTGGGGGATCTTTATGATGAAGAGGATGATATTTCTCAGATAAGATGTGCAGTGCATCCCTTTGAAAAACATACCTCAAGAGTCAACAAATTCAGTTCTTACGCTTCCGATATCAACATCCTTCTGGCATACTATAAATGCAAGGATGACTGGATGGATGAACGTAAGGTTCAGGGTCTTACTGCTTCAGGCATTTTATCCTCTAAGGCCAAAAAGGCCGCATTAAAATATCCTGCCAAGGCCGATGTTATACGATCTAAGCTTAAAAGCATCAATGAATGTGAACAGGCCAATAACCTCGATCTTGATAAAGTATCAGGCTTATTTGGTGAGATCATGGCAGAAGTATTCTGCTATAAAGAAGATAATTTTTCGCCTTATCTTAAAAAGATGGGCTTTTTTCTGGGTAAATTCATATATTTAATGGATGCCTATGATGATATTGAAGAAGATATAAAAAAGGGAAATTACAATCCCCTGAAAAATGCTTATGAAACAAAGGCAGATTTTGAAGATTATTGTTATAATATACTCCGTATGATGATGGCAGAATGCAGTAGAGCTTTTGAGATGCTGCCTGTTGTAGAAAATGCGTCTATACTTAGAAATATATTGTATGCAGGTGTCTGGATGCGCTTCGACATGGTGCATAAAAAAAGAATAGAAAATAAGAAGGACTAATATTATGTCTGATCCATATAAAGTACTGGGAATTTCCAGAGATGCATCCGACGACGAAGTCAAAAAGGCTTACAGAACCATGAGCCGCAAATACCACCCGGATGCCAATATTAACAATCCCAATAAAGATAAAGCAGAAGAAATGTTTAAGCTGGTACAGCAGGCCTATGATCAAATTATGAAGGAACGCTCCGGGGATTATTCTTCATCCCAAAGTTCTTCCTACAATTCCTATGGTGGATTCGGAAGTGGCTTTGGCAGCGGATTTGGTAATTATGGCGGTTATTCACAAAATGCGGGCAGTGATGACGACGAAGAAAGTGTAAGAATGCGTGCTGCTGCCAATTATATACGTTCACAGCATTTTGCAGAGGCTATGAATGTTTTAAACTCCATGTCCGATCACAGTGCCATGTGGTATTATTATAGTGCCATAGCACAGTCAGGTCTTGGAAATAATGTCACGGCTCTGGAATATGCTCAGAAGGCTTCTCAGATGGAGCCTTACAACAGAAATTACAGTGAACTTTTACAGCAGCTTCAGATGGGTGGTTCCTGGTATAATACCATGAGGACACCTTATTACAGCGGTGGCTATAGTTTAGACAGTTCACTGTGTGTAAAGCTTTGCATAGCAAATATGATCTGCTCCATGTGCGGTGGCGGCGGAATTTGCTTTTGCTGATTTAATTTAACATAAAACGAGGTAGTTATATATGCTTGATTGTCTGGTTGTATATGCTAGTGAAACCGGCAATACCAGGATGATTGCCGAGGAAATATACAGAGCATTACCAACTAATTCTAAGAAAATGATAAATATACGTTCCTGGAATGGTAGTCATGAAGCAGGCACCTACTTTGTTGGTTTTTGGACAAACAGAGGAACCTGCAGCATGGAGATAATTGATCTCCTCTCTTCCCTTCATGGCAAAAATGTTGCCTTTTTTGGTACTTGCGGAATGGGTAATACACCGGAGTACTATGATAAAATAGAATGCAATGCCTCCGTATGGCTCCATGATGACAATAATTTTCTCGGTTCCTATTTTTGCCAGGGTAAAATGCCTATGGCTGTGAGGGATAAATACCTTTCCCTTAGAGACAGATGTAATCCCGAACAGATTTCTTATATGATACGAACCTTTGATGAAGCTCTTTCCCATCCCGACAGGCAGGATCTTTTAAAAGCCAATATATTCGTAGATGAAGTATATAGAAAGTTACAAAAAATAAATAAACGGCAATCCTAAATATTTTTCATTTAAGGATTGCCGTTTTAATTTTAACTGTTTATATTCTGTCTTGCCTGCTCCATAGCTCTCTTTTTATGAAGCTCTTTATATTTCTGTGCTGTATCACAATGACCTGCTGAACAGTTACCACTACAGCCTGCACAACTTCCACCGTTTTTACTGTCATTTATCAAATATCTGGCTGATAATACAACCAAAATAACTACTATTGTTCCTGCAAATAATGTGCCCATTTCTTTGCCTCCTACCATTTTCTATTCAAGAATTAATTTTGATAGTCATTCTCATTTGAGACTTTAGTATAAGCTTATTATTACAATTAGTCAACAGTCTTAATAATTATTTATTTTGTATTACATAGATTTTTTATTCATGCTTGTCAGTTAACATGAATAGTTTTTGCACTCTTATCAAATTGCTCTGATACATCATCATCTTCAGCTCTGGTATAGCATATGGTAAAGGTTTTATACCTTGATATTATCATGTACACAGTCTGATATATATTTTGTTTTCCATCATTATAAGAGGCTCCTATTTTATATCCCGGAAATCCATCAATTTCAACAATATCAAAGGATGATACACTGTAAGCAACATCAAATCCATATTTACTGTTATAGGCCTGTGTCATTTGGGATTCGTAAATATCTTTAGTGAGCTGTGTTGAAGCATCCTCAATCAGGCTCTCCTCATATTCAAGTTCCCGTTCTTTATTGGTAAGTACAACCTCTTCACCGGTAATGGCTACAGAATAGGAAATAGTCCCTGATTCATAAGGAGCATTCTTATCAACAAAAAGCCCCTCTGTAGAAGACGGCACAAACTCTGACGGAATCACAAATGTGCAGCTTTTTGCCACTTCAAGCTCCTCAGATTCTGCCTTTGCATCCATGGACAGATTATTCTGAGAAAGGCAAAGTATTACCCCTGTTAGTGTTATTGCTACTATTCTTTTTAATGTTGTACAAATTTCTTTTCTCTCTTTTTTCATATATCCCCTGATAATCCAATTTTAGTTGTCCTATTTACTATATTACATATTAGCAAAAATAGGTAGCTTTAATCCGATAAAGAAAGTTCATAGACATTAAACCAATACCTCTCCACCATACATTCTGTAATATAGGTGCTGATTATCCCATAGTTTTCTTCCCAGGCTGATATCACATCTTCTCTTGAGTTGAAGCTTCCTAGGAAAATAACTTTTTTACCCTGTTCAAGAAAGCTTTTTATCTTATCATCCCCATCATCTCCCAGAGTTTCTATTCCCTTTAGCATAACAGGAATAAGGGGTTCAGGCTCTGTCTGATAAGCATATACGGTATTTACGTTGTCTCCTTGTTCATAAAAATTATTAATATAGAAAGAGCTAAGAGCCTGAATATGATTAAAGTTACAAATAATTATCGTGTCATCCTCTACCCCGCTTAAGGTAGTTTCTGCCTCTGCCATTAAATCCTTCTTGTAGCCTTCTGACCAGTTGAAGGTCTGATAATCCCTTAAAGATACAATAACAAATATCATTGTGGCAATCAGTGCCATATATTTGGGAAACATACTTCCCACAGCAATGGCTATAGCCAGCCAGAATACTCCCAGAGCTGGAATCATGTATCTGTATACAAAGACAGGTCGTATGAGAATCGAAAGGACAAAGCCTCCCACTACAAGCATTACAAGCACAAATATTCCAAGAAGAATGCTTTTGGCAATCTGTTCTTTTATGCCTTTACCAGCAAAAAAGACTGCCAGGACTATTATTATCCCTGAAAGCCCTGCAAATATATATCCCCAGACAGTACTGTTAAAAGTTCCAAGTAATATATATTTTGCACATCCCGGAAAGGTTCTCAGTGTCACAGGCTGTATCCAGTAATTTTCTGCAACAGCTTTGGTTTGTGATATAACCACAGAAATCCATGGTATATAAAGAATGGCCGAAATAATAGGGAATGTTACTATTAATAATGTTGTTTTTTTGCCACCTTTATCTGCAAGACTCCAGATAAACAATCCAAGGTATAAGGAATAAGCTGCTATCATGCCGTAATAGTGGGTATAACAGGCTGCTGTTCCATATATAATGACCAAAATTGTATTTAAAATAAAAGGTTTACGATCCGGATTTTCTTTATATCTCATCATTTCTATGCCATGAATGAAGGCTGCTGTTACAAAAAACAATGCCCAGCTATACATTCTGATCTCCAGAGTCATATCATACATTTGAGGCATACCTATAACCATTACAGCAAATAGTCCGGCAGTAAGCATATTAAAGCGCTTTCTTATGATAGTGATTCCATATACCATAAGAAGAATATAAGGAACTACTGACATAAATTTAGCTACCGCAATAGTATCATCTATGCCTATTCCTCCTGCAATAACCTCTGCAATCCTTACCAGGATGTAATAAAGAGGCGGATGTACATCCTGCATGGCAATAGCAAGCATCCCGGACATTGGTCTTGTTACAAATTCCATGGAAAAAATCTCGTCATACCATACGTCACTGCTATCACAAAGCCTTATACAGTTAACCAAAAGAAGACCTGCTATTATATATAAAATAATTCCAAATATATCATTTAGTTTACTTTTTTTCATCAATACCAATCCACCATCTGTGTAGTTATAATTAAAATCGCACATTCTTAATCATTATACACATTTTTAAATGAAAATTTCCAAAAAATTCCCAATACAAAAACTCCGCAAATGCAGCCAGCCGCACTTACGGAGTTTGAAAACCATAAATAATGAAAATTATTCAATTGTATCAATGAGTTCAAGTGTATGCTCAGCATTCATCTTAACACAAAGATCTACAAACTTATCAAGAGGAACATTCTGAATCTGCTTGTTAGAACCACGAACGTTAATTGAAACAGTTCCTTCTGCAGCTTCCTTGTCACCAATAACAAGAATATATGGATCCTTGTAGTTCTTGAATTTCTTGATCTTCTCTTTCATGTTGGCATCTGAGTAGTCAACTTCTACATCAACATGTGCAGCTGTAAGGGCATTAACTACCTTTTTAGCATACTCATTGTGCTCTTCTCTGATAGGAACAACACCTACCTGATATGGGCAGAGCCAGAATGGGAATACACCCTTGAAGTTCTCAATGATGATACCGATGAATCTTTCAAGAGAGCCGTAAATAGCTCTGTGGATAACTACAGGCTGCTTAAGTGTTCCATCTTTATCCTGGTATGTAAGCTCAAAGTTGTGAGGAAGCTGGAAGTCAAGCTGGATTGTACCACACTGCCATTCTCTTCCAAGAGCATCCTTGATCTGAAGGTCAATCTTAGGGCCATAGAAAGCGCCATCGCCTTCATTGATTTCATAACCGCCTTCGCCATATTTCTCATCAAGAATAGCCTTAAGGTTAGCTTCTGCTTTGTTCCAAACTTCGATATCACCCATGAAATCATCCGGTCTTGTAGAGAACTCTGCTCTATATGTAACACCAAATGTCTTATAGATTTCATCAGCAATAGTGATGATATCCATAATCTCATCCTTGATCTGATCTTCTGTTACGAATGTATGGTCATCATCCTGACGGAATTCCTGTACACGGAAAAGACCATTCATCTGTCCGGATTTTTCTTTTCTATGAAGTACATCATACTCACTGTATCTGATAGGAAGTTCCTTATAAGAGTGATTTGTTCTCTTATATTCCATCATAGCATTAGGGCAGTTCATAGGCTTTGCTGCCATTGTATCCTGAGTTTCAATAGAGAATGCTGCTGTGCTGTCTGATTCAACTGTATCTGTAGCACTTGTACCATCTGTAACACCAGGGATAAGGAACATGTTGTTTACATAGTGAGCCCAGTGACCACTGAT
>JAILBM010000139.1 GCA_024680925.1 Butyrivibrio sp. | reverse complement strand
ATCAGCATCCAGAGATTTTTATTACAGTATAATGGCAGTTATGATATACAATGGAGTACTTCAGTTTGTTGTATATCCAATGATGAATAGGTTGTGGGGAGCAGATATAGCAGGAAACGTGCTATATCTGCTTTCTATTGTTTCTATTATGGGTGCAAGCTTTGGAACAGGGGCAAGTTATTCCCGCATGGTTGCCAAAAGCGAAAGAACCCAGGCTAATGGCGATTATAATATATTTTTGCTCATAATTTTTGCTCTTTCTGTTTTGGTAAGTCTGGCAGCTTTGGTTATTATTGGAAATTTTGGATTCTTAAATTATTTACAATTATTTATACTCATGATATTCACAGTTGTGAGGTATTATTCCGATGTTGAATTTCGCATGACTATAAGATTTAAAGAGTATTTTATATTCTTTCTTACAATTGCCCTTGGATATGCTCTTGGAAGCTTTCTGACAGGATTTATGGGGTTTGGAGTAGACGTATCTGCTATAGATAAGTTGGGAAATCCTTTACTTACCGGAATGTGGACCTTTCCTATATTAGCCGGGGAAATTCTGGCAGTTGTATATGTTTTTTTTAACGGAAAAATACTGAGAAAACCTTTTTTTGAACACTCCGATAGTTATAATGAAAATATTAAATCAGCATTTATGTTATCCGGGTCAAATCTTGTGGCCAATATAGTTCTTAATTCTGACAGAGTACTGGTAAGATGGTTTGTGGGAGCAGGTGAAGTTGTAACCTTTTATTCAGCAACTTTGGTTGGAAAAATGGTTGCGATGCTCACTGCACCTTTAAACGGAGTCATAATCAGCTATTTAACCGGTTATGATTTAAAGCTTACAAGAAAAAGGCTTGGTATAATATCATTGCTGCTGGCTTTGGTATCAATTGCAGCGGCAATAGGCAGTACTGTGGTTTCATATATATTTGTAAAGCTGATGTATCCTGATATCTTTGATGCGGCCAGACAGTATTTTTTAGTTGCTAATTTAGGCCAGGTGTTATATTTTATATCAGGTTCTCTTATGGTAATTATTTTAAAAATGACAGGAGAAAAATTGCAGCTTGTGATCAGTATCATATATGCAGTGCTCTTTTTGGTTATAGTGGTTCCCATGACATATTTTAGCGGTCTGTGGGGAATTGCATGGGGGCTTCTTATCATAAACGTGGCAAGATTTTTAATTGTTATGTTTTTGGGACTGTTAAGTAAAAATATAGGTTAATAGTTTATATTTTAGTTAGGTGTTACGATTATTTAAAAATTCAGAGGATTTATATTATGAAAAAAATCAGTATTTTGATTCCATGCTATAACGAAGTGGAAAATGTAGAAGCCATAAGTAAGGCTGTAGAAGATGTTATTGTTAAGGAGCTTCCGCAATATGACTATGAGATTGCCTTCATCGACAATGCTTCTACAGATGGCACAAGAGACAAACTGGAAAGCTTGTGTGCCGGTAATAAAAAAATCAAAGCTATTTTTAATGTTACAAATTTTGGACAGTTTAACTCACCTTTTCACGGAATGTGTGCCCTTGATGGAGACTGTGTAATTCCTGTCTGTGCAGATTTTCAGGATCCTGTGGAAATGATTCCTGTACTTGTACATGAATGGGAAAAGGGACATAGAGTGGTAAGCTGTGTAAAGTCTACCAGTAAAGAAAATGGCTTTATATATTTTCTCAGAACTATATATTATAAAACAATCAAGCATATGTCTTCAGTTCGTATGATTGAGCACTTCACAGGCTTTGGCTTATATGACAAAACCTTTATACAGCTTATGAGAGAGCTTCACGATCCGGTTCCTTTTATCAGAGGAATTGTGGCTGAATATGGAGCAGGCTTTAATCTTAAGCTTGTGGAGTATGAACAGCCAAAAAGAAGAGCAGGCAAGACCCATAATAACTTTTATACCTTGTATGATGCTGCCATGCTCAGCATAACATCCTACACAAAGGTTGGATTAAGACTCGCCACATTAGTTGGATTTGCCATTGGTATAGTGGATGTTATTGTAGCCTTTGTATATCTTGTACTTAAGCTTACCCATTGGTACAGTTTCCATGCAGGTTACGCACCAATGATAATAGGTATGTTTCTTATAGGCGCTGTACAGCTGTTTTTTACAGGGCTTGTAGGAGAGTATATCCTGAATATAAATACCAGAGCTATTAACAGACCTATAGTTGTGGAAGAAAAACGTCTGAACTTTGATGATGACGACCAAAAAGGAAATGAAAAAAGTAATTAACGTACTAGAATATATAACTTATTGGATGGGGAGAGCTGTTGGGTAATAATTCTAAGGAAAATAATTATTTAAATATGGTAAAGGCAATTGCCTGTTATCTGGTGGTGCTTATACATTGCAGATTTCCCGGAACTGTTGGAATCTTGGCAACAGCCCTGGCAAGATTTGGAGTACCTTATTTTTTCGCTATAGCAGGCAGGTTCTTTATTGCCAATGGTGATTTTAGTATTTCTTACATTAGAAAAAAGGCGATTAAGAGGCTTAAACATATTTTTATCTGGGCTATAGGTGTGTGGTTTGTATATACTCTATACTCACTTATCTGGTTTTTGCTTCATGACTATAGCTTTATGGAATGGATAGAAACCAAATTTAATGCATTTGAATTTTCAAGACTATTGCTTTTCACATCTGGTCAGTACTTATATGATTTTTCCTTTACTTTTGACCATATGTGGTTTATGTTTGCTTTAATATACATTTATTTACTGACTTGGGTATTTGCACCACTATTTAATAAGCTTTATGTGCCCATAATGCTGGTTCTCTTTGGCTTTTTATACTGGGGAGAATGGCTCCAGCTTTTTTATCC
>JAILBM010000202.1 GCA_024680925.1 Butyrivibrio sp. | reverse complement strand
TTAAAAAATTAAAAAAGCCCCAATCATAATGATTTATATATCTATCAGCTGCAGTAATAAATTCATCATATTTCTCCATTAAAGTGCGTTTTACTTCAAATTCAGTGGGGACAGCATTTTCAAATTTAAAATCTATAATATTAGTCAAAGCCTCTTCAACCGGTTGAAAATAATCTTGTGAATTCTGATGATTTCTTTTTTTTGCAAGTCGTATACCTATCATTTCGACTTCAAGTTCATTTTTTTGATTATCAATAAATTTATTGGTATTATTTGGCTTTAATTGAGAAACATCATTCCTGATTTTCTGAATTCTATCAAGAATATCCTGACCTGCTGTTTTCACCTTGTCTTCATTATGAATATTGTTATCATCATCGATTTCATTAATGTTTATAAAATTGTTTTCAGGCTCTTCAATCTTATTGATATCTTCAAATTTGTTTTCATTTTTGGGCTTATTGCCAGCTGCAACGCCACTTTTCTCGATTTCGGCATATTTCTTTTCAAGATCTATACTCATATCTCTTACGAGACTATCAAGATAACTTTTTCCTGCTTCTTCCTGCTTTTTTTCCAGTTCAGTTTCAGAAAGATTTATTTCTTGCAGAGCTTTTCCCTGTATGTTGTCGGAATCTTTTAAGATATTGTTCTTATCAGCCCAAAACATGCGATATTGCTTTGCTTCACCTTCATCAAACCATTCTGTTACAATACCCGGAGTTATAACATTATCTTTATTTTCCTTATCATTTTGAATACTTTCATTGTATTTTTTAAAGTCATCTGACATGGCAAAGGCTTTTAAAGCAGAAAGATAATCATAAATTCTATTCAACTTGTATAAGCCTTCTCCTGAAAGGTAGTCTGAATTATTTTTTATATTATTTAAATAATCAACACTCTGATCTGCACTATATGTTCCAAGATCCATTATAAACTGCTTGGCAGCATCATAGTTAATCTCTCCTTCAGGGCTTATTCCAAAGGAATCCTCCATGAGCATTTTCTTATATTCTTCTTTTTCAGCTTCATTTTCTATATTGTTTGCATAGTCAAATAGTTTAAAACGCAGCTCCATCTTTTCTGACATAGAACTTTCGTTATTATGAAGTTGATCTTTGTATCTATTGGTCATTTCTTTTATGGTATTTCTTGAAAAATTAGGCATTTTTTTATCTCCTTTTATATACCTTCTATAAAAACACAGGTTTTTCTTTCATATTTATTTTACACCTCTTTATACGAACTTAAGAATTTTTATGTACAAAAAAGAGCTTCCCTGTAAATTTATTTACAAGAAAACTCTTTTAATTTTTATTTGAACCTAACTCAAATTATAATTCAACTGCTGCCTTATATCCGCCTTCTATAGCATGTCTGATTCGGCCGGATTTTAAAGCATCTCCTATGGAGATCATATCAGGAAAGGCTTTTGCAATATCATCTGTTATAGTATTTGATCTTGTTCCAAGAGAAATAACTATATTATCATAGACTGCCTTTACCTCTTCTTTGCTTTCAAGATTCTTAAATACAGCTTCATGTTCTGATACGCTCATAAGCTGATGCTTTGCAAAAAACTTGCAGCCACCCGGAGCAAGTCTTCCCATTACATCAATAAGATTCTGGAAAAAGAGACCCGGACCTATATCATCAGCCATTTCATATAGTTCTATTTCATTACCCATCTCCTGAAGGAATTCTGCGGTTTCGATTCCTGTCATACCGGAGCCTACAACGCAGACTTTTTTACCTGTAAGCTGCGTCTTTCCGAATAAAACATCAGGTGGTGTAATGATATAGTCCTGATCAAGTCCCGGTATAGCCTTTGGAAGAACAGGTGATGATCCGATAGCATTTATTACCTTATATGGCGCCTCACTCTTTATGAGCTCTGCAGTTGCTTCTGTATTTAATCTTACTTCAATGTCGTACTTATCAATCATTGCCTGATAATAATCGATAAGCCAGGTAATCTTATCCTTTTTAGGAGGCTTATTGGCAAGATTGAGCTGACCGCCTATTTCAGAAGTCTTTTCTATTATAACAGGCTTAAATCCACGCTCTGCTGCCACTCTGGCTGCTTCAAGTCCTGCAGGTCCTGCTCCGAGAATAACTACCTTACGTCCGTCTCCGTTATTTTTAAGAGGAAGATATGTACACTCTTCTCCACCTTCAACGTTTACCGTGCACTGACAACGCATTCCGTTATCTTCATCTGCTGCCATAAGAGATTCCATACAGTTAAGACATGAGATACATTTTCTAATTTCCTTTTCTCTGCCGTTTTTAACCTTTTCGCCCCAATATGGATCGGCAAAAAACTGTCTTGCAGAACCCACAAAGGCAACACCCTTATTAAGGAAATCTACGGCGCCCTGAGGTGTTCTGATTACAGAACATGCTATAACCGGAATGTTTACTTCCTTTGCTATAGTAGCACCGTTGACCATCTTCCAGCCTTCGTCAAAACCTGTCGGCTCCCATGCCCAGTTCATGGTCTCATAGTTTCCTGCGGATACGTCAAGAGCATCTACTCCGTAGCTTTCAAAAAGCTTTGCCATCTGAACTGCATCATCCAGAACCATTCCGCCTTCTTTACCGATTTCGCGCATATATTCATCTGCTGAAAATCTGATAATAATAGGATAATCGCCGCACTTTTCTCTGATGCCTTCAACGATTTCCTTTATAATTCTGACTCTGTTCTCAATACTTCCGCCATACTCATCTGTTCTGTGATTGGTATAAGTAGAGATGAATTCGCAAAGGAGATATCCGTGGGCTGCATGAAGTACAACACCGTCAACTCCTGCTTTCTGCATGCGTACGGCACCTTCAACAAAATCATTAACCGTACTGTTAATTTCTTCCTTAGTCATTTCATGGCTTGGCATGTGAATTAGATCACTTTCCTGACCACTTGGAGAAGCCATGGAGCCTCCGTTTATAGGTGCAATTCCCTGACAACCCGGGTGATAAAGCTCTACAAAAAGAAGTGATCCATATTTATGGACACTGTCTGCCATCTTCTGATATCCCGGTATAAATTTATCATCATCTGTGCAAAGGTTACGAAGATTTCCTCTTCCGGTTTTGCTGTTAACAGACGCCACTTCTGTCATAACAATACCGCATCCTCCCTTTGCTCTTTCTGCATAGAAGGCAATATCTCTTTCAGATACGCTTCCGTCCAGTTCTGCATAATAATTACCCATTGGTTCAAAAACCAGTCTGTTAGGTGATGTTACTTTGCCAATTTTGTGTTCTGTAAAAAGTTGTTCGTACATAACTCCTACCTCCTGTAATTCATATATAAAGCTTAGAGTAACTCGAAGTCAATACACTTTATACTATATTAATAATTTTATCCAATAAACCTTGATTTTATCGCATTTATGCGATAATCTTGTCTTTACAAAGCTTAAAGCAACACGAGGTAATTATTATGGTAAATATGGAAGATTGCGTAAGATCTTTATCAATAGATCACCCATTAGATACAACCCCCAAATACTCTGTGACTCAGGCATCCAAGATGGTTGGAATATCTGAGCATACCCTTAGATATTATGATGATAAAAATCTTTTTCCATTCCTTCAAAAAAATGAAGCCGGTAAAAGACTTTTTTCAGAAGCAGATCTCCAATGGGCAAAGCTTCTTGAATGCCTTAGTAATTCCGGTCTTTCCATAAAAGAAATGCAGGAATATGTGGAAATGTGTTCTGTAGGAGACTCCACCGTTCCACAACGTTTTGAAATATTAAAAAAACAGGAAAATGTGATCAAAGAGCAGATTAAAGAAAAAAAGAAACAGCTTAAACTGTTACAGTTTAAGCTGGATTATTACGAAAAATGGATTGAAAGATTATAATCTTTACTAAATGCTGCATAATTGAATTTGTATTTACCCATTCAATTACTGCGGCATTGTTTTTGCTTTGGCACTGTATGAATCTGCAGTAAATTTAAACACTTCTACCATGACTGCCATTTTCCCATCCATTTCAAACTTTCTTCCTGTCTGATGAAACATCATTGTTTGCAGAGCATGTATCTTTTCTTTTTCATCCGAAACAATTGCAACCTTTCCCCTTGCAACAAAAGAAGAATAGGTCGAACTATATTTACAAGGAACATCTCCTCCCGATAATAATTCAACATTATTTTCTATTTCAATACATGCATTTCCATTTTTTTTGATCAAATCAATTTTATGTCCTTCTTTTGCACCATGCATATAAAAATTCACTTTACCGTCAATAGTCTCATATCCGTAATGTAAAGGTACAATATATGGATATTCATCATCAAATAATGCCAAATGTAAGTATCTGCTGTTCTCCAGAATTTTTTGTATCTCATTCCATTCTACTATTTCTCTGTCACTTCTTCTCATAATCTATCTTCTCTTCCTTCTTATTTATCTTTTAATATATTTAATTACCTGAAATTTTTGATCAGATCCATATGGAATTTATATATCTGATCCCCACCTTCTCCAAGGCTGCGAATCAGAAGTCCATTGGTACAGCGGCTTGCACCGGTAAGCAAATTTCTACTCTCTGCATTCTCTTGAATTTCCCTGCATTTTTCATCCAGGTTTTCCATATCCGCTCTATAGATAAAAAGCAATCCGCTATGAGTATATCCATCCCACATTCCAAGTCTTTCATAATCTATTTCTTTTGGATTTAAATAAGTATAATCAGTAAAAACAAGATGCTCATTCAGGTAAAAATTCGTTCTGCTACGGTAATTCTTAAATTGAAATTTCTCTCCCATTCCAACACGTCCACAGGAACATATATCACTATAAATAACTTTCGAATCCTCTTTAAAATAAATATCTGATCTTGCACGAAAATCACTGTTTTTAAAAGGAATAACAGGTTGAGGGATATAATTCAGAACTCCCCTGTTCTCCACTTGAATCTTAAGCTTCCTGTCTGCATGTCCATCCATGGTATCCAGTATTTTTTCGTAGCTCTGGGTAGAAAAAGTCAAATTTGCCCCTTCCCTAATATAAAGCTCACATTCAAAGGTATCTCCTTTTAAAAGACCTGCAGAACTTGACATCAGGATGATTTCCATTTTTTCGCCATCTGTAAAAGGATGCATAATTTTATATGGCGGAGTGCTGTATATATCATCTATTCTTGTTTTACCATTGAAAAATCCGCAGGTAAGATTCAATTGGCTGTTCATTTCAAGTCCTCAAAAAGAACATTCTTTTTAATCCAGGAAATCACATCATCTAATCCGTCATTTGTCATTAAGTTAGTAAACATAAAAGGCTTTTGACCTCTCATTCGTTTTGAATCAGATGCCATTACTTCAAGGCTTGCACCAACCATAGGGGCCAAATCAGTTTTATTAATAACCAGCAAATCTGATCGAGTTACACCCGGTCCCCCTTTTCTTGGTATTTTTTCACCCTGTGCCACGTCAATAACATAAATAGTTGCATCAGCAAGATCCGGACTAAAGGTAGCTGAAAGATTATCTCCACCGCTTTCTATAAAGACAATTTCCACATCCGGGAAATTTTTAGCCATTTGGTCTACTGCTTCCAGATTCATAGAGCAATCTTCCCTTATAGCTGTGTGTGGACATCCACCTGTTTCAACACCTACTATCCTCTCCTTTGGAAGAGCCGAGTTTTTAATCAGGAACTCCGCATCTTCTTTTGTATAAATATCATTTGTGACAACACATATGCTGTATTCTTTGGTCATTTCTCTTGTTAATCTTTCAATAAGAGCCGTTTTACCGGATCCTACCGGTCCACCCACACCTATTTTTACATAACTCATATTTACTCCTCCTTTTTAGCTCATGTACTGCCTTGAATACAAAAATTCATGGCGCATACATTCAATATCAAACATACAGCCTCCGGCACCTATGTCTTCTATAGTTAATTTCATTGCCTTTTCAACAACTTTATCTATTTTAGATAGTGCTCTATTTAATACAGCCTGTCCTTTAGTCTGTGAAAGTGGCACAGTCTTTACAGCATTGGTAACCATTGCACTTAACTGACTGTATAAAAACACTTTTACTGCTTCCTCTTTAGCCAGTCCAAGATCTCTGGCATATAAAGCAACTGAAATAGCATATACTCCACGGGCTTGACCGTTTTCAAGCATTTCTCCGTAATTCATTAGTAACGGATATTCCATGGCACCTATTTCTTTCCACATTTTAGTAAATCTTAAAGCAAGCTTTGAACCGCCGCTTCTTACTTCAAAAGGTGCCTTAGTAGCATAGGCAATTTCATCAAGCTTCTTAATATCTTCCGTATAAGCAAGCAAAAAAATCAAAACATCGTTATATGAACATATAGAAAGATAGCTTTGTATGTAGCTGCTTAAATCCTTATCACAGGATAGTCTTTCCTCAAGTACAAATGTTTCAAGACCATTCGATAAAGTAAACTGACCTATGGGAAACATACTGTCATTAGCCTGAAGCATCCCAAGGAAAGCCAGAGAATCCTTATTCATGATGCTCACCATGGGTATGATGATGGTCTTCATGATCATGGTCATGACTGTGTCCGTGGGCTTTACAAACAATAAAGTCAGTAAATTCCTCCGTTACCTGCTCCACATCAAATCCTAATTTTTTCATATATAAAAATGTAGGCTCATCATAAACTACTTTTACAGAATTTTCTGATATTTTTGGAGAAAGATGTCGGTTTCCAAGCTCAAAGCAAGCTCTTCCCATTTCCATCATAGTAGTAACATTCACCTTTAACAGATTGGTAGGAATAACTTTTACAACATAAGTATCCTTATCTGTTTCTGCCAGAATATCACCATCGGCAAGTGGTGAAGATATTGCTATTGCAAAATCTTCACCATTCTCAGCTGTTTTTCTTATTCTCTTTTTTTCTAATTCAAACCATTCAAAAAAAACAGGTATGATCTGTTTATCCAAACTATCTTTATTTATATTTCCCAAAGTCTTTTCAATAATCATATACATCCTCCTAGAATAAAAGATATCTTTGTGCCAGTGACAGTTTTTCGAAAGGCTCACAGGTAATTACTTCTCCGTCCACCTTTACGGTATAGTTCTCAGGATTAACCTCCAATTGAGCTATTCTGTCATTGAATTTCATATCCTTTTTACCTATATTTCTGCAATTTGATACAGGCACAACGTTTTTGGTAAGTCCAAGAGCTTCTTTAATACCTGCATCATAGGCATACCTGGAAACAAAAGTCATAGCTGTTTTATTAACCGCCGCGCCCTTGCCTCCAAACATATCTTCATATATTACAGGCTGAGGTGTAGGTATTGATGCATTGGCATCACCCATTCTGGAAGCACATATAAATCCGCCTTTTATAATATGCTCAGGCTTAACACCAAACATATCAGGTCTCCAAAGTACCAGATCAGCTATCTTACCAACTTCCACAGATCCTACATAATCAGAAATACCATGGGTAATTGCCGGATTGATAGTGTACTTTGAAACATATCTTTTTACTCTGAGATTGTCATTTCTTTCTGAATCACCTTCAAGAGTTCCTCTTTGCTGCTTCATTTTATCAGCTGTCTGCCAGGTACGGGTTATTACTTCTCCTACTCGTCCCATGGCCTGAGAATCCGAACTCATCATGGAAAAAATACCCATATCATGCAGCACATCTTCTGCAGCAATTGTTTCAGGACGGATTCTTGAGTCAGCGAAAGCTATATCTTCCTTATTTGTTTTGTCTAAATGATGACAAACCATTAGCATATCCAAATGCTCATCTATAGTATTCTTTGTATAAGGCATTGTAGGATTGGTGGAAGATGGAAGAACATTCGGCATCTGAGCTGCACGAATGATATCCGGTGCATGACCACCTCCTGCCCCTTCTGTATGATAGGTATGAATAGTCCTGCCACCAAAGGCATTTATGGTACTTTCAACAAAGCCGCCTTCATTTAATGTATCTGTGTGAATAGAAACCTGAACATCATATTTATCAGCCACATCCAGACATGTAGATATAGCCTTTGGAGTTGAGCCCCAATCTTCATGTAGTTTAAGGCCACATGCTCCTGCCTTAACCTGCTCCTCCAGAGTTTCTAAAGAAGATGAATTACCTTTACCCAAAAATCCCAGATTCATAGGTTCATTTTCTGCAGCCTCAAGCATTTTCTCTATATTAAACTTTCCCGGTGTGCAGGTCGTTGCATTAGTTCCATCTGAAGGTCCGCAGCCACCTCCTATCATTGTTGTCACACC
>JAILBM010000127.1 GCA_024680925.1 Butyrivibrio sp. | reverse complement strand
ACTACAACCTGTAAGCGCAGCAACTACCATAGAAGTAGCAAGAATAGTTGCAATCAGTTTCTTTTTCATAATTTTTTCCTCCCCTTTGTATGCCTGCTTATTTCCCATAACCATAGGCATATTCATATTCTTTACCATATTTATAATAGCCGTAACTCTTCTTGGATTTATCAACCTTATTTAAAACAACACCAAGAATTCTTGAGCCGGAAGCTTTGAGTTTCTCACTTACCTTCTGAATTATCTTATAATTCATGTTTCCTGCTTCTACAACTATTACAGAACCATCTGTACAAGCGCTGATGATTGAAGCATCAACTACACTTGCAAGAGGTGGTGTATCAATAATAATAATATCGTACTCTTCACGAAGCTTTGCTACCATATTCTTAAACTTCTCGGAAGCAAGAAGCTCTGTAGGACTACTACTTGTTGGACCGGATGGAATTATAAAAAATTCAACATCCTCTCTGCCTGCATTATTTTTATAAATAATATCATCTATTCCACACTGACCTGTAAGGTAATGTGTAAGACCATTCTTTATGGATCCGTCTTCTATTTTATGTTTTAAGATTGATTTACGAAGATCACAATCTATAAAAAGAGTCTTCTTCCCCAGTTCTGCAAAAGATCTGACAATTTCTATGGAAACCGTACTTTTGCCTTCATTTGCTGCGCAACTTGTAAACATTACAGTCTTAATATCATCACCACTAAAAGTAATGCCTGTTCTTAAATTTTTAATTTCCTCTGCCATAGCAAAAGGAAGCTCTTTTTTCTCAAGCTTTATTTCCAACATAAATCAAACTCCTTAAAACTATCTGTCAAACCTCTTCACCAGCTTATATGCATTGTCATGCATAAGTTTTGCGGCTGTATCTTTTCCAAATTTACTTTTCAAATATTTATAGCACTTTTTCATATTAGGAGTACGAAACTCTGTATCATGGGCATCAGAACAAACAATATCCAATGCTCCTGATTTCAAAAGTGTCCTTGCAACATCTACTCTTTGTCTGCTTTCTTTTCCAAGGATTGAATCGGCATTGACCTGAATATATGCCCCATAGTTTTTCATATTATCTACAAGAGTCATATTGCTCCAAACAGCCGGATATCTTTCCACGTGAGCTATAATAGGTGTCAGCCCTGCAGAAACAGACTTTTTAATAAATACTTCAAACTCATTTTTCTGTATCTTACCTGAAGAGAACTCCAAAAGTATACAGTTATTTTTTCCAATAGGCATTATTTCCTTCTTGGGAAAATACTCTTTATCTTCATAAATTATTTTTTCAGCACCTGAAGCATAACCATCCAAAATAGCCTCAAAACGCTCATCACAGTAGTATTCTCTACTGACAAATACTTCCAGATCCTTCATATTTTCTTGACTAAGCATAGATTTAAGATTATCAAAATGCTTTAAAACATTTGATACATCAGTATCAAACATTCCATATCTAAGGTGTACGGTAATAATAATTAACCGTACACCCTGGGCATACTCATTTAGAATAAGCTCATATGCTTCATCTGTATCAGCTGCACCATCATCTACATAAGGTAAAAGATGACAATGAATATCAGCCATTTCAGTTAAAGAATCAAAGCCTATCATGCAATTGCCTTTTTATTTTTGATAACAATGCCACCGGCAACAAGTACTGCTACCGCACATGCTACTATGACAATATCTCTGCTATCGCCTGTTCTTGGAGATTTTGCTTTATTAGCACCAAGTACAGATGACTGAAGAGTTTCTGTTTCAACAACTACTGCTACAGGTGAAAGACTTGTAAACTTAGCAATAATTAAACCATTTGAAACAGTTGAAGGAACTACTTCCCATCCATTTTTTCCAAAGTGCAATACATAAGCTTTTGTATTAGCTGTTATTGCAGGAAATTTAAAAGATATATAGAGTGGGTTAGCTTCTGATACTTCTACTCCGGCATCAGGTGTGATTTCCATGCTATCAAGAATAGAAATACCGGCAGCTGGAAGATTTACCTGTGCTGACTGGTTAATAAGATTTGCAACGGCACCTAAATCTGAAAGTCCATTAATAGCATTCTTATCTGTAATCTTACCGGCCTTAACACCTGTTGTAGATACGCTATCCCTGGTTGCACCGAGGACCTGTCCGCCTGCTGCTTCTGCCTCAGTACGACCAACACCTTCAATTTCGGTAGTGGTTGTAACACTTGCTGCATAGGCAGGAGTAGTAAATGTGATACCAATGGTTAATACTGCTGCTATTGCAGCGATTGATAAA
>JAILBM010000095.1 GCA_024680925.1 Butyrivibrio sp. | reverse complement strand
AAAAAATACTTTAAAGCCTTTTGAACATCTACAGTTTTACAAGCCAGGACAAAAACAATAATACGCCATAAATCATTTCTTCCTGTATGGATATAACAAAAAAGTCCAAGAGCATTAAATGCTATAACTACCAGCCATTCCTTAATATTAAAGGGAGTCATAAGTAGTATAATTAGCGATAACAGAAATGTTATTCTGAAGATATAGCTCTCATACGGATTATATAAATCTGACTTTTCGATAAGTGCCACCAGTAATTCAATGGATAAAACAATATAAAAAATCAGATTTCTGATTTTAGGAATATCTATTTTCTTTAACAATCCCGGGTTCCTCAACTTTTCTTTATTATTCCCAGTTCTCTTTCAAGCTTCCTGATGATCTTTCTAAACATAAAATCAGCATATAAAAGCTTAACCTTTAGCTGCTGCCACATTTTATTTATTCCTGCAGGTCTGATATTTCTATTGGCATATTTTTTTGATTTCTTTTTATAGTTCTCAAGCTCTTTCCTGCACTCATCCGGTGTGAATATATTTCCTTTTTTATCCATATAATTCATAAAACTGTATATATTCTGTTCAGATGCCCAATAGCCATCGGAGACATTGTGTCTTGCCCAATACTTCGGAGCAATAATGTACTGAACCGTTTCACTGGTCATGGCAGGAAAAACCGCAAATGAAGAATTTCCCAAAAGAAGATATCTGGCATTTTTAATTGCCACATAATCACTGGCAATATCCTGACTTATCATAGGATATTCCGGAAGAATCTTTTTTGCAGATTCAATACTCTCGGTAATTATTAAAAACTCCATATCCGGACGAATCTTCTTCATGTTTTTTATTCCATGAAGCCAATAGGAACGATCAAGGTATAATTCGGGATTATTGGAATAATCTCCGGCTCTTAAATGAAGTATGCACAAATTGTCCTTTGTATATTTATGGCTATCATATTCGGGTTTTACTTTGAGCCACTGTTTAATTTCATCTCGATATTTATCAAAATAGCTTTCATCCTGAAGGTTACCGCATAAAAGTGTATTATCAGGGACACTGTGAATACTGTTCTTGGCACCGCTTATATATGCACCGTGCTGCATATCGTGATTTGAATTTCCAAGATAAAGCCTTGTATCATCATCATCGAAAATGTTATATTTTGAAATATCTTCATCGGGAATATTTTTTCCGCAATCTATATCAAGGAAATATACTCCTTCATGAGAATGCATATTATTTCCAAGCTTATCCTGTCCTGCAGTACCAAATTCAAAACCGCGTTCTTTGGCAATAGCTCTGGCAGTCACATATACAAAAAGCTGATTTCCAAGTCCTTGTCCATATAAAAACTCTGTTCCTAGCATTATTTCTCCTATCAGTGAATAATTGTTCTACCTTCAAGTGTTGTCTGAGTTATCTTTTCATCCTTTACTTCGTAGATAATATCACAGTTTTCGATGGTATTAAGTCTGTGGGCTATAATAACCATTGTCTTCTTACCATGGAAACTATTGATAGCTTCCATAACTGCTGCCTCAGTTTCATTATCAAGAGCACTGGTAGCTTCATCAAATACCAGTATTTCAGGATTGTGATACAGGGCTCTGGCAATTCCTATACGCTGCCTCTGTCCGCCGGATAATCTTACACCCCTGTCACCAATCTTGGTATCAAGACCCTCCGGTAAAGATTTAATAAAGTCACTAAGCTGAGCTTCCTCAAGAACTGTCCAGAGTCTGTCTTCGTCAATTTCTTTCTCTTCAATACCAAAGGCTATATTCTCTCTTATAGATTCGTCAATAAGGTAAATTGACTGTGGAATATAACCAATCTGAGAAAGCCAGGAATCATAGTTACTAAAAATATTGGCGCCGTCACAAAGTATCTCTCCTGTCTGGACATGAAGAAGTCCAAGCAAAATATCCACAATTGTGGATTTACCTGCTCCGGATGGTCCCATAAGTCCGACAGATTTACCCTTTGGAATAATCATATGCGCATCCGAAAAAATATTACTGTCCCCATCAGGATAATGGAAAGTAATATGGTTCATTTCTATCTTATCTTCAAGCTTTAAAGCCGGACCTGCTATCTTATTCTGAACAGCGCGCATTTCCTTATCAGACTTCATACTTTCATTAAGATTTTCATAAACATAGTCAAGGCATGGCTCTTCAAAAGCAATTTCAGTCATATAGGTATTTATACGGCTGGCACTTGGCATAATTCGTACTGCAGCCACTGCAAAAGCTGTAAGCTGTGGAATAAGAACAGCAATATCCTGTCCCATTCCTACATATATAGCAATAAATCCAAATATTGCTGCCATAAAACCTGTTTCAATAAGTCTTCTCGGTGTAGCATTTATGATGGCATACTTAGTACTTAGCTGTGCCCCGACAATACCACTGGAATGATAATTTCTTATAAAGAAATCCTGTCTGTTTAAAACCTTAACATCCTTAAGACCATATATTGCTTCAAGGCGCCACTTTGCTATTCTTGACTGCATCTTAAGATTCTGCTGGCCTATATCATTAAGCCTTGGCTTTAAAACCTTAGAGCTTATAAGTGTCATCAAAAGAAATACCACTATGATCATCAGGGTCATAGCCCAGTTTACACACAAAAGAACCACCAAAAGGCAAATAGAAACAACAATTTCAGTAGTCATGGACAAAAGTGCCAGCATAAGGGCAAATACATTAGGAATATCACTGTCAGTTATACGAAAAACTGTAGGAATATCGGCACCGAGATAATGTTCGTAAGGACGATTTAAAAACTCCCTCATGACACGGCTTATCATTTCATTACGGTTATAAGCAATGAATCTGCTTTGCTTATAGGTAAGATAAGTCATGAATAAATTTTTAACAATAAATATTACAATCAGTGCAATAAGCAGTGTGATTATCAAGGCTGTATCACTGTCGAGGTGAAAAAATCTTACAATATTCCCAAGAGTTTCGTATCTATCAAGAAAATTCCATATCTGCTCAGGCTGTACTATAACTGCCACAACAGGAACCACCATGGACACTCCCAGGGTTTCAAATAAACCACCTATAAGAATCAATATTCCCAGCAGTACAAGATCCCTTTTTTGTTTTTTATCAAATATATAATTAATTTTTCTAAGCATACTAACTTTTTTATTGTCACTTGCAGACATCTACATTCTCCATTTATATACGTATCATTCTATCCGTATATATATCATCCATATTTTTCAGATTAGCCCATTTTGAAGGTACAATTACCAGCTTTTCAGGCCTATCGTTTATCCATGCTGACCACCAGCTGAAACTACTGTTGGCCAGAATATGATTTTTACACCTGCTCATAAGGAAAAGCTCTGACACATCATTGGTCTTTTCTTTTATATCAACTATATGTGCCCTGTCGCCATAGTTTTGTTTTTTTACCCACTCTATGTCATTGGAAAAAAAGTAAAACTGAGCATCCTTCTTTTTCTCAAGCATTAACTCTATTGCATCTTTATAATACTTGTCAGTACAAATACCACCATGGTTTTCTATTGTGCCGGGGTTCAAATAATCACCGCGCCTTATGTGGACACTGACAGATTCTGTATTATCTATATCATTTAACAAATTCAAAGAATCAGAATCTGTAATAAGCTTCTCTTCATTGAATGAAAACTCTTCCCTGAGTTTATTTAATGTACCGGGAGAATCAAAATATTTTTCTGATTGCCAATACCCATCAAGATATAAATCATCCCGGGTCAGAACCGTTTCATCAAAAATCCCGCTTTTTTCCTGATAATTTTTGGATTTTCTTCCAAAAAGTTTCCTCTTTGCAATACTTACAGGATCCTTATGGGCATCCAGCAAATCTCTGATTTCTTTTTCGGAGGCAATATCATATTCTATTCCGAAAACCTCTTTAAGCCTTGGAACACGTCCATTGGGATCATCGATAAATCCCCTTTTATCATCCATCTTAACATCACGGCCCAGTTCCTTAAGTCTGCAATAAAGAGCATACTGAAACATCTGATTTCCCAGACCGCCACTTAACATTATTATTATCAATATATCTCCTTTATGCATTACGCATATTCTTAAGTTTCATTTTAACAGGAAGGACCAATCCATTATTTACTGTTGTAAAAAGATTGTAAAAAAAAGGATTTATCAAAAAAAGCTTCATACGAAGAACATGGTGTTTATCAGCAACAGGACAATTATAGATTTTTTCGGCATTTACCAAGTAGTCACGGATGCACTTTTCTATATTTTTCATAAATTCCCTGCTGCCCTCATTAGCGCTTTTTTTGGCCTGAGTATATAAAATCAGCATTTTCTTAATAGTAAAATACTGGTGAATATACATAAATTCTTCTTTGCCGATTTCCTTAAATATTCTGTCCTTTTCCCTAAATCCCTCAAACTGATCCCTTACCAGTGTTTTATAACTCTGATCATTCATTCCGCTATCACTTCTGTCTATTATATAGTTATACATAGGTGTGTCAATGTAGACAGTTTTAGGTACATTTTTTATCATTTTCAATGAAAAGGCAATATCCTCATATTTCCTGTGTTCCCACATTCTGATACCTTCAAGGTACTGTCTTTTTATAACCTTATTCCACAAAGCATTCTGTATTACAAGCTTCTCATCCTCTTCGCAGTATGCTTTTAGCATCTCGTGATTATTAAGTACACATACCTTTCCGTTTTCAAAGGGCTTTTCCACATAATGCTCGTTTACACCAACCTGTCTGTACCTGCATACAGCCATATCAGCATCAAATTCCATTATAACGGACATCATTTTTTCCATCATGCAGGAATCTACAAAATCATCTCCGTCTACAAATGTAATATAATCTCCTGTAGCACTTTCAATTCCTGCATTTCTGCTTCCGCCTGCTCCCTTATTTTCCTGATGAATAACTCTTATTCGCCTGTCTCTTAAAGCATATTCATCACAAATGGCACCGGAGGAATCTGTAGAGCCATTATCTATAACTATGATTTCAAGATTTTTGTAAGTCTGTCCCAAAAGGGAATCAAGACATCTTCCTATGTATTTTTCCAGATTATAATCAGGTACTACTATAGAAAGCTTGTATTTCTGATTTTCATCTGAAATTGCCGGAATAATATATTTATCAAAGGTTTGCAAAATAATTCTCCATAATAATTATTGTTACAGAATAATATTATCTGTTTTTAATCCACTGCTGGAACATTAGTATATACCAGATCTGAGGTTTCCACTCTCCTGTAGAAACAAAATCCCTCCACATAGCGCTAACTACGTTGCTATCAAGATAGCCCATCTGTTTAATAGAAGCTTCATCTAAAAGCCCCTCTGCCCAGCCTTTAAGTTCACCTTCCCGTAGCCACTTGTCTATAGGAATGGAAAAGCCTTTTTTAGGTCTGTCAAATAATTCTTTTGGCACATGCCTGTACAGAACATCTCTAAGAACCTGCTTACCCACATCTCCTTCAACCAAATAATCGATAGGAAGAGACCAGGCAAATTCCACCACATCTCTATCCAGCATAGGTACCCTGCTTTCAAGAGAGACTGCCATGGCAGTTCTGTCAACCTTCACCAGAATATCATCCGGATGATACATAAGCATATCCATAAGCATAGGATCATGACTTGGCTCTGATAAGACTCCATCTTTAAGCTGAGTATGTTTATAGCTTATATTGCCATCCATAAGTGCAATTTTGTGAAATTCAGGATCATAATCCGATTCAATCATATGGAGCTGAGCTGTATTTTTGGCTGCAAGAAGAGATGTTCTTACATTCATGGCCTTATTATTTCTAATAAAGGGCATAACACCTGCCATACTGCTTATGGGTTTTCTAATCCCATAGGGAATACGTCCCATTTTACTCCATATACGTCTTATAGAAGCATAAGAGGTATAACCGCAAAAAAGTTCATCCCCTCCATCTCCTGATAAAGAAACCGTTACATGGTCTCTGGTCATCTTACTTACAAGATAAGTCGGTATCTGTGAGGAATCCGCAAAGGGTTCTCCAAACATCTGAGGAAGCTTTGGAATTACAGACTTGGCATCTGCATCTGTAATATACATTTCTGTATGGGTTGTTCCAAGGTGAGCTGCTATCTTAGCTGCAATATCTGCCTCATTGTATTTAGGATCCTCCATACCGATAGTAAAGCTCTTTACTTTTCCGGGAGCCACATCCTGCATAAGAGAGACTATGGTACTGCTGTCAATCCCTGCTGATAAAAATGCTCCAAGAGGAACATCTGCCACCATCTGGCTTTTCACAGAGGCTTTAAGAAGCCTTTCAAGTTCCAGAGAAGCTTCCTGTCTGCTTCCTTTAAACAGATTATTTTGTCCTTTTATGGCAGCTTCTTTCATGGACCAATAGGTTTCAAAACTGATATTTCCAGCCTTACCATCCTTTTGCATGCCCTCTGTCAAAGGCTTTTCATATTGGTAAGGAGGATTAATGGTAAGTATTGTTCCTGCTTCAAGCTTATAAATATCCTTATAAATCGAATAAGGTGCAGGAATATATCCATGTATAAAATATATATCCAGCACTTCCTGATTAATTTCATTATCAAAATTTTCTATTTGGGTAAAACACCCAATATCAGAGGCAAAAGTAAAGCTTCCATTTACAAAGCCGTAATATAAAGGCTTTTCTCCCACTCTGTCTCTTGCAAGTTTTAAAACACCTGTATCTCTGTCATAAACAGCTATAGCAAACATGCCTTTACTAAGTTTCAAAGCCTTAGCCATACCATAGGCTGCTATAGCCTCTAATAAAACCTCTGTATCACAGCTGCCTCTAAAGCTTGTTACCTTTTTCTCATCAATAAGCTTTTGGGCAATTTCATCTGCATTGTAAATTTCTCCGTTATAGGCAATAACATATCTTTCATTTGCAGATATCATTGGCTGGGCACCATTTATTGAAAGGTCCCTTATGGAAAGTCTCCTATGTCCCAGTACCACATCCCTTTTATTATCAGCCCATATTCCACAGGCATCAGGGCCACGATATATCATGCGGTCTATCATTTTTTGCATGATTTCTTCTCTATTTGGTTTTCCGTAATTTATAAGTCCTGCAATACCGCACATATACGTCTCCACGAGTAAATTTATTATTGCATCAAATCTGTGAGATATTTTTCCCACTTGGCATTAACTGCATCAGGATTGTATATTTCCTGAAGCTTTGAAGCATTTTGTCCGATAGTTTTTGCAAAAGCTTCATTAACCATTATCTTTCTAAGAGCTGCCACAAGAGCCTTGGTATCCTTTACAGGAATAAGCAGTCCGTTAACACCATCCTCTATTACATCCCTTGGACCACCGCATGGACAATCTGTTGAAATACTTGGTATTCCAAGTGCCATAGCTTCCAAAAGAGCATTAGGCATCCCCTCAGTGTCTGAGCAAAGTACAAAAATTCCTGATTTTTCAATAAGCCCTGCCACATTAGACACTCTTCCCATTAAAGCTACATGTCCCTTCATATCAGGATTCTCATCCATTAGCTTATCCGCATAGCTTTCAAGCTCCTTTTTTAATGGGCCGTCTCCGTATATGGTAAGTCTCCAGTCTTTCTGTGTTTTAAACACCTCAGCAAAGGCATCCATAAGCATTTTGTGGTTTTTGTTCTCGTCAAGCCTTCCCACAGCCACTACTTCTTTTTCACGAGTGCCTTCATATATAGGTCGTATGAATTCCTCAGCCAGGGAATTTTGCATTATTACTGCCTTTTTTCTAACCTTTGGAGGAAAATAGTTCCTGGCATCAGTAGTCTGAAAAACAACTCCTGCTGCCCTTTTAAAGGACCTGAAAGCCAAAAACTCCAGTACTTTACTTTCATTTTTGTATTCCATGGCAGGGTCAGCCACAACCGATACCACAACAGGAATATTAAGTCCCCTGGTGGTTTCTATGGCCATAACATTATTTTTACCGATTGCCGACAGGATAAGGTCAGGCTTTATTTTCTTCCAGATATCCCTTAGCTTTTTGTATCTCCTATAAATATTGACAAGTCTGCCGGTTTCTTCTTCCGGAGTCAGTCCCGATATAATTCTGTCTATACCTTCAGAATAAGAATATTCCTCGTCATATTTAAATGTCGTAACAAAGGTTACCTTATATCCCTTTTTGTAAAAAAATTCAGCTAGATTTATAAAAACCCTTTCTGCGCCGCCTTTACTAAGGGACCCTATATACATGGCTATATGTTTCATTTATAACTCCGTAAAACTAAAAATAATATTCATACCACTGCTGGAATACAAAGAAGGACCATGCAATCTTTGAAAAATTCCTTCCGCTGGCACTTCCTCCATCACCCTTTTCAAGGTAATTGTCTATAAATCCCGAAACATAGGAAGGATCAAATATGCCTTGCTTTTGCAGGTATGAGGTGCTGCTATAATCAATAAGCTTATCTCTAAGAGGACCCCTCATCCAGGTATCGAGAGGTACCCCAAAGCCCTTTTTAGGTCTTTCCAAAAGTTCCTTTGGAATATAATCATAAGCAATATCCTTAAGGATATGCTTTTTATCGCCCTTATAATATTTAAATTCATGGGGAATTCTATAAGAATACTCCATAACGGCAGTATCCATAATAGGGCATCTTGATTCAAGGGAATACTTCATGGAAGCCCTGTCCATTTTAACCAGAATATCTCCCGGAAGATATGTATCCATATCCAGGAGCATTCTGCGAATCTGCCAGTTCTTTACTTTATAATCACTTTCCACAGGATATTTTATATCTGTTATACCCTCATGAATTTTTTCATTGCCTGTAATAAAGGCTGTGGCTGCATTTATATATGCATCAGAAGCAATCTGGACTTTGGTTTCCTTATCATGATTACCTGCTATAAGCCTTACTTTAAAGGGAAGTTTATCAAGAAGCTTTGAATCTCCTCCTATAGGAATCTGTCCCACACCATAAACCAGATTACCAATTGGATCCAGCTTACTTGCAAGTTCCAAATCCTTATATATATTGTAACCGCAGAAAAATTCATCTCCTCCATCTCCGGAAAGAGCTACGGTAACTTTTTCTCTGGCAAGCTTAGAAACAAGCATCGTCGGTATCTGTGAACTGTCAGCAAAGGGTTCATCAAAATACTGCGGAATACTCTCCACCAGATCAAACATCTCTTTTTCATTAATATAAAGCTCTGTATGATCTGTTCCCAGATGCTTTGCTATTTCTTTTGCATACTGTGCTTCATTATACTTTGGATCATCAAAGCCGATGCAAAAGGTCTTAATAGGTTCTGAAGACTTTGACTGAGCAATGGCAGAAACAAGAGATGAATCATAACCTCCGCTTAAAAAGGTTCCAAGAGGTACATCAGCTATCATTCTGTCTGCAACAGCTTTATTTAATCTCTCCTTGAGGCCGTTTTTGGCTTCTTCATAGCTTCTGACAGGATTTTTAATTCCTTCATAATAAGCCTCTCTTACATCCCAGTACTTCTTTATCTCTATTTTTCCGGATTTAAAACGCATAATACATCCGGGTTCTAATTTATAAACATTTTTATAAATGGAATCCGCGCCGTTTATATACTGATGATGAAGATATCTTGGGATTATGTCCTTTCTTATTTCCTGTACAAATCCAGGACATTTCACTATAGGCTTAAGCTCTGAGGCGAAAACTATATTTGTGCCATCATACCAGTAATAAAGAGGCTTTTTGCCAATTCTGTCACGAACAAGATATATGTCACCGCTTCTCTTATCAAAAAGAGCTATAGAAAACATACCGTGTATATGATCTACAAAATCAGCTCCCCACTTAAGGTAAGAAGCAATTATAACCTCAGTATCACAGCTTGTTTTAAAAGGATAATCTGTTATCTCCTCTTTTAATTCCAAAAAATTGTATATCTCGCCGTTAAATACCACTATTATATCGTCATTCTGAGAATGCATTGGCTGATGTCCAAGGGGTGACAGATCCAAAATAGAAAGTCTTCTCTGGGCAAAGCCCACTGTATATCCTTCAGGATAGTCATATAATTCCACACCGCTGTCATTTGGTCCTCTGTGATACATGGTATCATTCATGATGCGAAGTTCTTCTTTAGTTATTCTGTTTTTAGAAATGTATCCGCAAATTCCGCACATTTAGGGCTTACCTCTTCTATGTAGTCTATGTATTTGTCGTAATCACTGTTCCAATCCAAATAAGCATCATTACAGCGTTTATCATCTATATTATAAGTAGAACGAAGGTAATCTCCAATAAATCCTGTAACTTTACAGGCACCATAAAAATTCAAATGGTCATTACCATCGGCACAATCCCTGGTCTCATCAACAATATTAAGATAAGGCATATTAAGATAAACTACACCATAATCATCTGCAATACTCTGAACCGAATTATTGTATTCCTGTGTTTCTTCATTATCAAAGGCCGGAATATTTACAAGCACAATTTCTATATTCTCGTCCCTGCAAAGCTCTATGATTTTTCTAAGATACTTTTTTCCTGTAGTTTCAGTATTATTTACCCTGTTAATATCAATTGCCTTATAATCCAAAGGTGCATTTTCAGAAAACTGTGCAAAAGCGCCTTTTTCAATATTATATTTCAGATTAAATATATTATCAGCCGCGTATATTTCTTTGCTGCTCCACCTGCTATGATATCTTGAAAAAGGAAACAGTATATCCACCTTATCTTCAAGGGTCGGATATAGATCATTAACTGTCATTATCTTTTCATAGGAAAGAGGAAATGCATCAAAAGCCTCATGTCCCCATGTTACACCTTCTGTAAGCTCATCTCTTTTTATAAAGGCTATATCCAGAACTATAATGTCAGGTTTATTGATAGTTATGGAATTTTTTACTGTCCAATAGGTTTGAGGCAGAGTACTGTTGGAATTACCAAAGTTATATGAAGTAATTCCATATTTTTCCCAGAGCATCATTGGAGCTATGGCATTCATTACGTGACTTGAACCATAAAAAAGCACATCAAAATTCTGATCTTCTTTTTTAAAATCATTATATTTTTCATCGCTATCCTTTAATTTTACAATCCAGGATGCCAATGACAATACCACAGTCAGTGCCACCAGTGAAATGGCAATACCGAATATTTTTGATTTTTTCATGTAAAAAACTCCCGGAGGCTAAAACTTTTAAAATCTAAAGTAAATAAAATTGGCTGCATCGTATTCATTACCCCAGATACCAAACAGCATGATTGCCGTAACTGACAGGATTATGATAAAGCTTTGAATAAAGAAGGCTTTATTCATAAAAAGGTACCTTACTCTTTTGCCATCTTTAGTATAAGTGTCAACCATTATCAAAAGTAAAACAGATATCAAAAGAAGTATCATATTGGCTGCATCTAAGCCATTACCTGTTAAATAATAACCAAGCTTTTTGTCTGAGCCTGTGGAAATTATGGTTTTAAGCAGGCCTGCAGCATTGGATATCCCCTGGGATCTGAAAAAAAGCCATGCAAAATCCACAAGAATAAAAGTAATAATCCCCTGAACTGGTTTTATTATCCGGTTTCCGGCATTTTTAATGTTAAATGCCTTTTCAATCAAAATATATATTCCGTTTATAAGTCCCCATAATACATAGGTAATTCCTGCACCGTGCCATAATCCGCTAAGCAGAAATACGGTAAGTGTATTAACATAGGTTCTAAATTTCCCCTTACGGCTTCCCCCAAGGGGTATATACAGATAATCGGTAAACCAGGTATTAAGGGATATGTGCCACCTTCTCCAGAACTCCCTTACCGATAGTGATGTATAGGGTGAATTGAAATTGTCCATAAGGTCAATACCGATAAACTTTGCACATCCCTTTGCTATCATGGAATATCCGCCAAAATCACCATATATCTGAAAGGCAAACAAAACCGTTGCTATAATTATCTCTACGGATACTTTATCAGCATAATTGGTATAAACAGTATCAACATAAATAGCTGCTCTGTCCGCTATTACAATCTTCAAAAAATAGCCCCACAAAAGAATGTATATTCCTTCCTTTACATTCTTTAAGGTCACCTTAAGTTCTCCATCCAGCTGTTTTAATAAGTTTCTGCTTCTCTCAATAGGTCCTGCCACCAGCTGTGGAAAAAAGGATATGAACAAAGCATATTTTATGAAATTCTTTTCTGCCTTCACGTCTTTTCTATATACGTCAATAACATAGGCTACAGACTGGAACGTAAAAAATGATATTCCAACAGGCAGAATAATGTTTTTCTCCGTAAAACTTAGAGATGAATTTAAATGGGTCAGTATCTTCCCGGTATAAACATATATCCAGGTAAAATACTTATAATAAAACAACAGTCCAAAAACTATGATAAGCATTAAAATAAGTGCCTTTTTACCTGTTTTTTTATTATCATTTTTATAATTACTGTTTTCTATAAAAATCGCAGTTCCGTATGTAATAACAGTACAAAAAAGTAAAAGAAGCCCATATACCGGATTCCAATTCATATAGAAAAAATAACTGGCAAGCAAAAGAAATAATCTTTTATACTTATCCGGCAGGAAGGCAACTCCGATTATAACTATTGGAAGAAAAATCAAAAACTCATACGAATTAAAAAGCATATTTTACCGGCATCCTACCTTAAACTACCCCTTCAGGCTTCTCAAAATTATCTCTAAGTGGTCCAAAATCCTTACATTCATTATCTATGGAATTAAGAAGCTCAACATATTTTTCATTTATGAGAGTTCTGTAATTTTCCTGATTATCATATCCCTTCTTGGTCCATGCAAAAGGATGAGTA
>JAILBM010000082.1 GCA_024680925.1 Butyrivibrio sp. | reverse complement strand
ATTTACTTTTACGTTCTTGTCAATTGCAGATATTACGAAATCCGTTCCCTGCGTAAGCTTCTTGCTGCCATCTGTTATTGTAACCGTAGGTGTTGTTGCTTTACCTGTGTATTCGGTATTAGTGGCATTAACAGTACAGTTAGCGATAGACTTAAGTATCGAGAACGTTGCAGTCGCTGAATCCCCGTTATAATCCGAGATTCCTGTAGCTGTTACAGAAGCTGCACCTGCGTTTATATTACTTGAATATGCCGAAGTGTAATCAATACCCTTAGTAAGCGTCAGATCAGAATCCGTCGTCGATGTAACCTTAATATCAGGTGTTATCGCCGAACCTGTCCAGTACTGATCCTCTATGGCATTTATCGAGAGAGTTCCTCCTACTGTGAGCGTCATATTGATCTTCATTGTACCGGTTACTTCAGAATCACTCGAATATGGCTGTACTACTACATAATAACTTCCTGCTTCATAAGGTACACCTGTCAATGCATCCCCATTTGAATCAAGATATCCTGTAACCTCATAATAGCTCGTATCTATCAATGAGTTATCTGAAACCTTATAGATATTAAAATCAGTTCCTTTCACTACCGTTGCCGTTTTACCTGTTGAAGGTATAGCCTTCTTTATGATAGACGGTTTAGGATAACAATCTGACGAAAGTGATGTTTTATTCGGATCCTCCTCATATACGTCCAGTTCAACATATATACTTCCGGTCCATGGATTTGAAGTAGACGAAACAGCCGTTAATTTAACATAATATGTACCTTCGCTTGTCGGTGCACTCGAAAGTGTACTATAGCTCGAGTCGCAATAAGCCGCGACATTATAATAACTCGTACTTATCAATGCATTATCCGATACTCTGTAAAGATTAAAGTCAGTTCCCTTTGTTACCGTTGCCGGACTTCTGTCATAAAGAGAAATCTCTATAGGCTCAGGATCTGCGTAGACATTGCCCTCCAAAGAAGTCTTATTGTCATCATCCGATGACGAACCATCAGTAACTGTAAATCTTACATAAAGTGTTCCCGTATAATCGCTTGAAGACGATTTTGCAATACATGATACCGCGAAATTACCGGAGGTTGTAGGATAATCCTCTTCCAGCGCAGTATAGGAATATCCTGAACTACTATCATAAGTATATGAATAATAATAACCAAGATAGTAATTATCCGTGCTAATGGCTGTATCATCATCTATCAGATAGAGATAAAAATCTGCTCCATCATCCAACGCATCAGCATCATCGCCGGCGACCAGACCGCTGTTTGCTTTAATATCATCTAAAGCTACGCTCATTCCCTTAGGCTTCCATGAAGCTGCTGAGGAAATATCAGTCTTTGATGATGAAGAATCCGAAACTACTACCGGAATATACCTGTATCCTTCGTACAACTCAGAATCAGTATTGGCTACAGCCATAATGTAATAGTTTCCCTCGCTGTCAGGAGCCGCCTCCATCGCTGTCTTGCTGCTGTCATACCAGGTTCCGGATACATAGTATTCATCTGTTGAAATAGTTGTTTCCGTACTTCCGCTTGTTAATATAAGGTTAAAATCTGTTCCTTTTTCAATGGTGATCTCTGTAGTATCGTCATCAATGGTTTTTGTTATCTTTGTCGGTGAAGATGCTATATTATCACTTGAAAGAGATGTTTTTGCAGAATCCTCAGTAGTTCCACCCCAGTTAAGACCATCAGAATCACTCTCATTACACATATAGTATGTGTTATCACTGTTATCAGCAGTTGTTCCATAGAAATAGTAGTCTGAGCTATTCTCGCCATTTGCAGGATCAAAGCAGTCATAATCATCAGAATAGCTTAAACTTGAAGAATATACATAAAATACCGTGCCATCAGGTACATCCTTAAATGCCTCTGTTGCAACAGTCTTCATATTCTGCCCTATGCTCACCTTTTTTACAGCCTTCATTCCTTCAAAGGTATTATTCTGGATTTTTGTAAGACCGCTTGCTGCTGTAAGGTCAAGTGTCTGTAAGGTCTGTCTGTTGTAAAAAGCATATGGATAAATACTTTTTACTGTACTTGGCACCGCATATTTTGTTACAGTATTAGCCTCAAGTGCCTCTACTATAGATGTCGGTGAGCTTGAGGAACCTTCAAATATCATACCGTTAGTGGTATCTGATGAATAAGTCCCCTCTGTTGATATTGTTACACTCGGAAGACTTGTACAGTCTCTCCAGGGTGTTGTTCCTATTGATGTCGGCGAAATTGCCAATGTTACAGAAGTAAGTCCGCTATCCCCCTGGAATTCAAGGTCATCTATTACAAGCAATCCATTTGCAGTAAAGCTTGTAAGATCCTCGTTTCCATAAAAAATCTTCTGACTTGTACTGCTGTCAGTTCCTATACACTCTATTCCCTCTGGAAGAACAACCGTCTTAACATTACTTCCCGAGCTGTCTGTTACACATTCGATTAAAGTATTATAACCAGTGTTCGAATCATACTGAACAGTCAAATATGGATCACTGGTACTGCTTGCACCATTTTCTATATAATTTCGGAATTTTATATATTCTGTAGTACCACCAGTGCTTGTCCGCTGATTATCCATAGCATAAAGGAATATGCCACTTGAATTTCCTATGGTTCCATACAGATAAAAGTCATCTGCAGTTCCATAAAAAGCATCTGTACCAATATTACTCTCATCCATTGAGGAATTCAGAACTGTAACTGCACCTATATACTGAGCATTATAAAATGCATTATCAGCTATAGTTTTTACCGACTCAGGAAGAACAACCGACGTTATCTCGGTGTTGCTAAGTCCCTTAAAAACAGTTGAATAAGCTGCAATTCCCGTAAGACTTCTGCTATATACAGTACTTGGAATCGTCAATACTCCATCTGTAAGATAATTAGAAAGTTTAGTTGAAGCATAATTTATATATACAAGATTTCCGCTGTTATCGATCTTAAATGTTCCATCATAGTAATCTTCTGTATCATCTCCGGCGCTATCTAAGTCCTTAAATACAAAATTATTAGTAATTGCAAAGTTAAAGAAGTCTGTATTATCTGTAAATTCTTCTCCCTCATTAGCCTCATCCTTATGTGCATAACCGATCAATACACAGTTATTATCAGAATCTATACCAATATCTGTAGGCATAAAATCATCTGCAACTGTAGCAGTTCTGGAACGAAGCAAAACCTCTGTAAGTTCTGTACAGTCTCCTAAAAGTCCGCTTTGAAGTGCTGTGATCCCTGATGGAAATCCGATAGTTGAAAGACTCGAACAACCACTGAAATTATTTGATCCGATAGTACCGGAAATAGATGTTTTATCAAAGCCGTCAACCGTAGCTAATGAAGCACAATCCTTAAAAACGCTGTCACCCATTGATTGAAGTGCAGCCGTATCTGAGTCAGTTTCAAAGGTTACTGTCTTGAGTGAATCACATCCCTCAAATACACTGCTGCCTATACTTGTCACTGTAGCGGGAATAGTTATTGAAGTCAGAGCATCACAGTCATAAAACTCAGAATCTCCTAATGTAATAAATACTCCTTCGGACGGTAAGGTAACTGATGTAAGAGCATCACAATTATAGGCTGTTGATCCCTTAAATTCTTCAAGTGAGGAGGTGCAATTTGAAAAATTAAGGGTCTGAAGATTATCCATCTCCTTAAATGCGCCTTCCTGAAGAGACGCAAGTACGCTTCCTGATGCAAAGCTAATTGCAGTAAGTGCTGTGTCTTCAAATGCTCCTGATCCAATATAGTATACTGCTGCCGGCACTTCAAAGCTTCCGCTGAAACCGGTATTCTTAAATGCCTCTGAACCTATATATGATATAGCAGACGGATTTGTTGTGATACTATTTAATGTCGTACAGTTTTTAAGAGCCATATCTGAGATTTTTAATGAGCTGATACCTGAGTCAATATCAAGTGTCGTAAGTTCTATTTCATCACTTGTAGCATCGGCTCCATCAGACGTATCCTGTCCCAGTGAAGATATCTCTGTGACGGTATAAGTTGTCGTACCATCACTGGCAGTTTCCGGAATTTCAAGCGATGAAATCTCTGATTTTGAGCTATAATATGTACTTCCTGAGCTATTTGTTGCATCAGTGTAGTCATATCCTGCAACTGCAAGGTTTGATTCGTTGATCGTA
>JAILBM010000076.1 GCA_024680925.1 Butyrivibrio sp. | reverse complement strand
TGATTTTATAAGAGCACTTAGAAACTCAATTGTATTTAACGTAGCGGATCTTCTCGTTGGATTCCCAATGCCAATCATCCTGGCACTTATCCTTAACGAATTAAGATTCCAGAAGTTCAAGAAGGTATCACAGACAATTCTGTACCTTCCACACTTCCTTTCATGGGCTATTATCGGTTCAGTTGCACTTACAATGTTCAAACCTTCATCAGGACTTGTAAATATTGCACTTATGAATGCAGGAATCATTCAGGAAGGTATTCCTTTCCTTAATGAAAAATGGCACTGGGCAGTAACTTATCTGCTTATCGGTGTATGGCAGGGAATGGGATGGGGATCTATCCTTTATCTTGCAGCTATAACAGGTATTAACGGAGAATTATATGAAGCAGCCATGATCGATGGTGCCAACAGATGGCAGAGAATGTGGCATATAACACTTCCGGGTATCAGAAGTACAATCGTAACTCTTCTTATTATGAACCTTGGTCGTGTAATGGGAAGTAACCTTGAGCGTCTTACAGCTCTTGAAAATACACAGGTTAAGGAATTCCAGTATCAGCTTGCTGTATACATTTACAACAAAGGTATTGGTAACGGTAAGTTCTCAATGGCAACAGCCGTTGGTCTGTTCCAGTCACTTATCGGATTGTTCCTGGTACTTATTTCAGACAAAATCGCCAAGAAGCTTGGTGAAGATGGATTGCTGTAGGAGGTTGTAAAGAAATGGCGAAGAAAAAACAGGGCGAAGAAGTTTCTACCTCAGCCGGTGGAGCTCATGCCGTTAATAAATTTAGAGTTAGTGATTTTGTAATGATTTTAGTAATTGTTATTCTGTGTATGACTTGTGTGCTTCCTTTCTTACATGTAGCAGCAAAGTCAGTATCAGGTAACACAGCTGTAATGTCAAAGACGGTTTATTTCTGGCCAAAGGATTTGACATTTGAAGCATATCAGAGAGTAATCGGTGATGATTCAATGACTTACTCAATGAGATTTTCTGCAATAGTTACTTTAGTATTTACACTTCTTGGTATGGTTGTTTGTACATGTGCAGCTTATCCATTATCAAAGAAGAGATTAAAAGGAAGACATGTATTTACTTTCCTTTTAATGGTACCTATGTATTTCAGTGCAGGTATTATCCCGGCTTATCTTCTTTATCAGGATGTACATATTCTTGATACAGTTTGGGTACTTATACTTCCACTTATTTATTCACCATACAATATGCTGATCATGAAGAACTATTTCCAGAGTACAATTCCTGATAGCTTGGAAGAATCAGCATTCCTTGATGGAGCAACAAACTTCCAGATTCTTGGAAAAATAGTACTTCCTCTTTCAAAGCCTATTTTGGCTACACTGTCTCTTTTCTATGCAGTAGGAAGATGGAATTCATACGCTGATAACATGTACTATACAAGAAGTTCAGAACTCAAGCTCATTCAGTTCAAACTTTATCAGCTTGTTGCATCTGCTTCAGAAGCACAGACAGCATCTCTTGCAGATACAGGTGGTGTATCACAGTCAACACCAGAAGTGCTTCAGGCTGCAAGTATTATGTTTGTTACAATACCTATTTTGATTATTTATCCATTCTTACAGAAGTATTTCGTTCAGGGAACTATGATTGGTGCAGTAAAGGGATAATTTTTCCCAAAGGGGGATTAATTATATAAAACAAAAGGAGGATTTGTTATGAAGAAGAATACTCTTCAGAAGACATTTGCCGTAGCTCTTACAGGTGCTATGGTAATGGGAACACTTGCTGGTTGCGGTAGCAGCTCAACAGAGACAACAACTACTACAGATACAGCAGAAACTCAGACAGAGACAGCTGCTACAGAAGCTACAGAAGCTGCTGCTGAGACAACAACAGAGGCTGCTGCTGAGACAGCAGAGGCTACAGATGCAGTCGCAGGAATGGATGGATGGGAGCCATTCGCTGAGACAGTTACTCTTCAGATCCCTGTTTATGACAGAGGTGATGCTGGTAACGGATGTTCAGACGTTGAGAACAACTACTGGACAAACTGGGTACAGGAAAACTTTGGTGATGCTTACAATATCAATGTTGAATATGTTGGAATCACAAGAAGTGATGTTATGACAGATTATGCTATGCTTGCAGCTGGTCAGGATCTTCCTACAATCTGTATGGAATACGATTATGATAAGCTCGCTACATGGCAGGCAGATGGTTATTTACAGCCATATGATGTAGAAACATTTAAGACAATTGCTCCTACATACTGGGCAGCAATGGAAGAAAATGGTCTTACAGGCTATACACAGCTTGATGGTGAAGATTACCTTCTTCTTGGTAAGAGACCATATGGTAACACAAACTATACATTCGTAACATTCTATCGTGAAGACTGGTTAAAGGAAGCTGGATTTGATGCTTATCCTTCAACATCTTCAGAACTTCTTGAGCTCTATGCTAAGCTTGTAGAAAACGGACATGAGTATCCACTTTCTGGTTCTAAGGTATCAGGTGCTGGTGCTGACCAGAACTATGCTTGGAGAGATTATCCACAGGATGAGACAACATGGTGCACAACAGGTGATTATCAGATTCCGGCTCTTTCAACAGAAGCTCAGAAGAGATTCCTTAAATATCAGAACGAACTTTACAATAAGGGTTACCTTAACCCAGAGTATTACTTAAGAGATGCTTCAGAAGTAGAAGCTGACTTCATCAACGGTAAGGCATTTACATGGTCAGGTTATGTTTCATCTACTATGAACGTTCTTAATTCTTTCTATGAAGCTAACCCAGATGCTGATCTTGGTGTATGTGTATGTGCAGATGAGTGGATTAACGATGAGACATGGGGATCAAGCAACTCCTTCAGACCAAACAACGTATTCGGTGCAATGGTTGCATTTGCTAACGATGCTACAGAAGACGAGATGAAAGCTGCTATGATGTACATGGAATGGATGTCACAGGAAGAAAACCTCTTCACAATGACATGGGGTCTTGAAGGCGTTAACTACACAGTTGGCGAAGATGGAAACCCAGTTGCAGTTGCAGATCAGACTTCTCTTGAAGAGCAGCAGGGTCACAACAACAACGTTGACTACTGGATGATCGTTACAGCTTCTAAGTCATTCGGAAGCATTGAAGAAGACATCGCAGCAATCGCTCCTCAGGGACTTCCTGAAGACTTCTACGATGATATCCTTGCTAACTACAAGGGACAGCTTGCTCTTTATGAGTCAGGTTATGCTAATGTAGACTGTCTGTTTGCTGCTTCTCTTGAGTCAGTAACAGAGTATGGTACAGAGCTTAAGGAAAGCGTATATCCAGAGTACAGAGATGAACTCGTAATGTGCGCTCCAGAAGAATTTGATGCTCTTTATGATGAACTTTCACAGAAGTATCTTGATGCAGGATACCAGGAAGTTATCGATGAGAGACAGTCACTCTTCGATGAAGGTCTTACAACAAAGCTTCAGTAATTTAATAAATTATTGACTTTATGCCCTCTGCAGAAAATCTGCAGGGGGCTTTTTATAATATGTATAAAAAGATATAATAAAAATGTTTAAATTTATTTTCGAATTTTAAATAAAAAGAATAAAATAAAGAAGAATAATAAAGGCAGAAAGCTTTTTAAATATAAAAATATCATTGAGAAAGGAGAAACATAATGGAAGATCTGCAGGAAAAAATCAGTGAACTTAAGAAAATCATAGACGAGACAGATAATATAGTCTTTTTTGGCGGAGCCGGGGTATCTACTGAAAGCGGTGTTCCGGATTTTAGAAGTGAAGACGGTTTATATCATCAGAAATATAAATATCCACCGGAACAGATTTTGAGTCATACATTTTATAAGAAGATGCCTGATGAATTTTTTAAATTCTACAAGGATAAGCTTCTTGTAAAAGGAATAGAACCAAATAAAGCACATAAAAAGCTGGCTAAATGGGAAGAAGAAGGAAAACTTAAAGCAGTAATTACACAGAATATTGATGGATTACATCAACTTGCCGGTAGTAAAAAGGTTCTGGAACTTCATGGAAGTGTACATAGAAATTATTGCGAGAAGTGCGGTAAATTTTATGATTTCGACTTTATGGCAGATGCAGAAGGAATTCCCATGTGCGACTGTGGCGGAAGGATAAAGCCGGATGTGGTTCTTTATGAAGAAGGTCTGGATATGAGAACCATGGAGGAAGCAGTAAATTACATTTCCAAAGCAGATGTTTTGATAATAGGTGGAACATCTCTGGCAGTATATCCTGCAGCAGGTCTTATAGATTATTATAGAGGGAATAAGCTTATACTTATTAATAAACAGGCAACACCAAGGGATGGACAGGCTGATCTTGTACTTCAGGGAGCAATTGGAGAAATACTGGATCAGTTATGATTGAAAATAACAAAATGGCATGAAGCTATATATTACTTTTGACAGGTGAAAAAATGGAAATAGCAGTTGGGGATATTATTAAACTGAAAAAACAGCATCCATGCGGAAGCTTCGAATGGGAAGTCCTAAGGACAGGAGCAGATTTTAGATTGAAATGTCTTGGATGTGAGCATCAGGTAATGGTACCTAGAAAAACAGTAGAAAAAAATATAAAAGGTATAAGAAAACAGGATTGACAGATATTTTATTGAATTGTCTAACATTATAAAAGTTTGAAATTTTTCTTGATTAATAGCTTTCATTATGTTAATATCAAAAACTGTGATAAATTCCTTGCTCATAGAATGAAACTATGGGCCAGAGACCAGAAGGAGGTAACAAATAGCATGAACAAATACGAATTAGCCGTTGTTGTTAGTGCAAAAATCGAAGATGACGCTAGAGCTGCTGCAGTTGATAAGTGCAAGGCTCTGATCGAGAGATTCGGTGGTCAGATTACGAATGTTGACGACTGGGGTAAGAAGAAGCTTGCTTATGAAATTCAGAAAATGAATGAAGGCTTCTATTATTTCATCCAGTTCGATGCAGAAAGCACAGCACCAGCTGAACTTGAGAAGCGTGTCCGCATCGTGGACGGTGTCATCAGATATTTATGCGTTAGACAGGACGAGGCTTAAATAGAAGAGGACAAATAATATGAATAAAGTTATACTTATGGGACGTTTAACAAGAGATCCTGAGGTAAGATATACACAGGGTGAAAGCAACACAGCAGTAGCAAGATATACTCTTGCGGTAGACAGAAGATTCCAGAGAAGAGACAATCCTGATGCTCAGACAGCTGATTTTATCGGTATTGTAGCATTTGGTAAGGCTGGAGAATTCGCTGAGAAGTATCTTAAAAAAGGAACCAAGGTAGTTGTTACCGGTCGTATTCAGACAGGTAGCTATACAAATAAAGACGGTCAAAAAGTATATACTACAGATGTAGTTGCAGAAGATCAGGAATTTGCAGAGAGTAAAAATGCATCATCTAATAGTGGTTTTGATTCTCAGAGTTCAAATTCAGGATTTAATAATTCATCAAATGAAAGACCTGTAGCTGCAGGCGATGGCTTTATGAATATTCCTGACGGAATTGATGAAGAGTTGCCATTCAACTAAAAAATATACAGTTTTATGTCACTAAAACTGTTCGTTAACTGATTTTAATAGGAGGTAATGAGATGGCTTTCAATAAGTCTGACAAGACCGATGCTCCTGTAAGGAGAAAGGGTGGAATGCACAGAAGAAAGAAAGTTTGCGTATTCTGCGGAAAAGACAATGTTATTGATTACAAGGATACAGCAAAGCTGAGAAAGTTCGTTTCTGAGAGCGGCAAGATTCTTCCTAGACGTATCACAGGAAACTGCGCTAAGCACCAGAGAGAGCTTACTTCTGCTATAAAGAGAGCAAGACACCTTGCACTTATGCCATACGAGGCAGAGTAATTCTGATATATGAATTTATAAGGCACTTTTTAGAAGAAATTCTAAGAAGTGTCTTTTTTATTAAAACTTAAAGGGCTTATTGAATGGCTTTTCATGGCTCGCTTTAATCCTATGATTGGTGTATAATAAAGTGATTAGTTATGGCACTTAACAATGCACGTAAATAATGGGGAGAGTAGCCTAAATGAAAAAAACAAGAGTCCATTTAAAAGGAAAATTACGTTTTTATTTTCAGGCCTTTACATATCTGGGGATTCTCTTAATACTACTTAATATTGCTATATTTACCATAGATCTTATGGCAGGACTTATTTTAACGGTATTCACCGTGCTTTATTTTATAGTTCTGTTTTATTTAAATTTCTATAACCGGCCCATTATTATGAATGAGCTTATAAGTTTTGCCACGCAATACGGGCAGATACAGAAAAGACTTCTTAGGGAACTTGATCTTCCTAATGCACTTTTGGATGATACAGGTAAAGTTGTATGGACAAATATTGCATTTGAAAAGGTAGTACATCAGGAGAAGGGATATCATAGGGCAATATCTTCCCTGTTTCCACAGCTGACAGCTGATAAGTTCCCTGTAGGTGAGGAAGAAGCTGTTTTTGAACTGGAATATGACAATAATTTTTATCAGGCAAGACTTAAGAAAATATCTCTTCATGAGATGGCTGTAAACAGTGATATTATTGATGCCAAGGATTATGAAGGATATTTGATAGCAGTATATCTTTTTGATCAGACTGCACTCCGACTGGCAATACAGGAAGTTGATAATCAGTCTCTTGCAGCCGGACTTATCTATCTAGATAACTATGATGAGGCTTTGGAAAGTGTAGAAGAAGTAAGAAGATCTCTTTTGACAGCGCTTATTGACAGAAAGATAAATAAATATGTTGCAGGGTGCGACGGTATCGCCAAGAAAATAGAAAAAGATAAGTATTTTGTAGTTATGCCTAAGAAGTCTTGTGATAAGCTTCGGGAATCAAGGTTTGATCTTCTTGAAGATGTTAAGACTGTAAATATAGGTAATGAAATGGCTGTTACCTTGAGTATAGGTATGGGTCTTAATGGATTATCCTATTCTCAGAACTACGAATTTGCCAGAAATGCAATCGATCTGGCTCTTGGACGTGGCGGAGATCAGGCTGTTGTTAAGACACCTGAAAACATAGTTTATTATGGTGGTAAGAGCCAGCAGGTTGAAAAGAGTACCCGTGTTAAAGCCAGAGTTAAAGCTCATGCCCTTAAAGAAATCATTACAGGTAAAGATACAGTAATTGTAATGGGCCATAGACTGGGTGATGTAGACAGTTTTGGATCTTCGGTTGGAATATATAGAATTGCCAAGACACTGAACAGGAAATGTCATATTGTTTTAAATGATGTAACCAAATCTATGAAGCCATTGGTGGATCTGTTTAAGGATAATCCTGATTATGAACAGGATATGATAATCAGTAACCAGCAGGCAATAGATATTGCAGGAAATAATACTGTATTGGTTGTTGTTGACGTTAATAAGCCAAGTATCACTGAATGTCCTGAACTTTTAAGATTTTGTAAGACAATAGTTGTTCTGGATCACCACAGGCAGGGAACAGAAGTTATTGAAAATGCTACACTTTCCTATGTGGAGCCATATGCTTCATCAGCTTGTGAAATGGTTTCTGAGATTCTTCAGTATATAGGAGAAGATGTTAAGATTCGTAATGACGAAGCTGATAGCATGTATTCGGGTATTATGGTGGATACAAATAACTTTATGAATAAAACCGGTGTCAGAACCTTTGAGGCAGCAGCCTTTCTTAGAAGAAACGGAGCTGATGTAACAAGAGTTCGTAAGCTATTTAGAGAAGATGCCGGAGAATATAAAGCCAGAGCTGATGCTGTAAGTCAGGCAGAGATTTTCAAAGGAGTATTTGCTATTTCCATATGTGATGGCGAAGGACTCCAAAGCCCGACTGTAGTAGGCGCCCAGGCCGCAAATGAACTCCTTAATATCAAGGGAATAAAAGCCAGTTTCGTATGTACCGAATATCAGAATGAAGTATATGTAAGTGCCAGATCTATAGATGAAGTAAACGTTCAGGTCATTACCGAAAAGATGGGCGGCGGAGGTCATATGAATATGGCAGGATGTCAGATGACAAATATGTCTCCTCAGCAGGTTAAGGATGTTATAAAAAATACTCTAGAAAAAATGATCGATAACGGTGAAATATCAATATAATCAGAAAATGCAGAAAGAAGGTTAACTATGGAAGTTATATTATTGGAAGATGTTAAATCTCTTGGAAAAAAAGGACAGATAGTAAAGGTTAGCGATGGATATGCCAAGAACTTTGTGCTTCCTAAGAAGCTTGGAGTAGAGGCTAATGCCAAGAACCTTAATGAACTTAAAATTCAGCAGAAGAGAGATGCTAAGGCTGCTGAAAATATTCTTCTTGCTGCTCAGGAAATGAAGAAAAAGGTTGAGGAAAAAACAGTAGAAGTTAAGATGAAAGCAGGAGAAGGCGGACGAGTATTCGGATCCGTATCTACCAAAGAAATAGCAACTGCTGCAAAAGAACAGCTCGGTCTTGATATTGATAAAAAGAAAATGCAGCTTCAGGAACCGATAAAGTCCTTTGGTGGACATGAAATACCTGTTAAGCTTCATCCTCAGGTAATGGCAACACTGAGAGTATCAGTCAAGGAACTTTAATAAGTTTGTTGTATAGAAAGAATAAGACATGGCAGAAGAAACACTTTTAAAAAGAACGGCGCCCAACAGCCTGGAAGCAGAGCAATCTGTTATAGGTTCAATGCTTATGGACAGAGAAGCTATAGATATTGCTTCTGAGATTATAGTTGGAGATGATTTTTATAACCGCCAATTGGGTACACTTTTTGAAACCATGGTGGAATTGAATAAACAGGGAATGGCTGTTGATGTTGTTACATTGCAGAATAAGCTTAAAGAAAAAAATGTACCACCACAGGTAAGCAGTCTTGAATATATTACTGAGCTTGTAAGGGCTGTTCCTACATCAGCTAACGTAAAATATTATGCTCAGATTGTGGCAGAGAAATCTACTTTAAGAAGACTTATACATGTCAGCGAAGATACCATAAATGAATGCTATACAGGAACTGACAATATGGAAGGCCTTCTTAATGATGTGGAAAAAAGGGTTTTTCAACTGACTCAGAACAGAAACACAGGTGAGTTTGTACCTATATCACAAATAGTAATGAATTCCCTTAATAAAATAGAGAAAGCAAGTAAACAAAAAGGTTCTGTAACCGGACTTCCGACAGGTTTTGCAGATTTGGATTATGATACAGCAGGATTTCAGCCCTCTGATCTAATTCTTATAGCAGCCAGACCTTCTATGGGAAAAACGGCTTTTGTTCTTAATATAGCACAGTTTATGGCTTTTCATCACAACGAGACAGTTGCCATATTTTCTCTTGAAATGTCAAAAGAGCAGCTTGTAAACAGACTTCTTGCAATGGAGTCTCATGTGGATTCACAGCATATCAGGACAGGTAATATGTCAGATATGGATTGGGAGAATATCATAGAAAGTGCTGATCTTATAGGAGGATCTAACCTTATAATAGATGATACTCCGGGTATTACCATACAGGAACTGAGATCTAAATGCAGAAAATATAAAATGGAGCATAACCTTAAGATAATCATGATTGATTACCTTCAGCTCATGAGTGGCGGAGGCAGATCGTCTGATTCAAGACAGCAGGAAATTTCAGATATTTCAAGATCTTTAAAGGCTCTTGCCAGAGAATTGAACGTTCCTGTGGTTGCTCTTTCACAGCTTTCCAGAGCAGTAGAACAAAGACCTGATCACAGACCAATGCTTTCTGATCTTCGTGAATCCGGAGCCATAGAGCAGGATGCTGATATGGTAATGTTTATATATCGTGATGATTATTACAACAAAGATACAGAGAAAAAAGGCATCGCTGAAATAATAATCGCTAAGCAAAGAAATGGTCCTATCGGTACGGTAGAACTGTTATGGATGCCTGAATTTACTAAATTTGCAAATCTTGAAAAGAAAAAGAGAAGTGAATAAGAGGCCTTAAAAATAATTAACTCTAAAGCTTTTGATAATAATTGTTTTCATCAGATTAAAATCTATGAAAGCATTTTGATCAAAGCTTTAGAGCTTTTTTATGTAAAAAAATAAGCCTTAGCAAATGCTAAGGCTTAAAGTGCAAATCTATCAGCCCTGAGAAATAGCTGAAACTGGGCACTGAGCTGCACATGAACCACAGTCGATGCATGTGTTAGGATCGATCTCGTACTGAGAATCTCCCTGAGAAATAGCTGAAACTGGGCACTGAGCTGCACATGAACCACAGCTGATGCAAGAATCACTAATAACGTATGCCATAATAATAGTCTCCTTCCTGATATAAAGATAATAAATATGCTAAAAATCGATTGAGATTTGCCATTCCCAATCGTTTATTACACTCTCATAATAATATAAAAAATAAATCTTATCAAGAAGCCAAGCTCAATTTTTGACCAAAAGTAATCAGAATAGATGACAAAATTTCTTGATATGATAAACAATTTCTAAAATATGGAATATCTTGTACCCTGTTGTTTGAAAAAGCGCCAAATCGTGTAATTATAAGAGTTTGTGAAAGCTCTTACATAAATATGGGCAAATCCCCATAAACATTGACATTGTAGGGGCTAAATGTTAGTATAATACATGGCAGATTTGTTAGATAAAAGTATCTATACACAGATTTTTCTTATATCAGGGGAATATTTGTGCATGGATATTTTGTGCTATATAAGCATCTAATAATTGACAAAATCATATAAATGGTAGGAGGATTTAAAATGGCAAGATCTATGAAAACCATGGACGGTAACGAAGCAGCCGCTTATGCATCATATGCATATACAGAAGTTGCTGCTATGTACCCAATTACACCATCATCTGTTATGCCAGAGCATGTAGATGAATGGGCAACAGCCGGAAAGAAAAATATATTTGGACAGCCGGTACAGATTACAGAAATGCAGTCTGAAGCAGGTGCTGCAGGTGCCGTACACGGTTCACTTGTTGCTGGAGCATTGACATCTACCTATACAGCTTCTCAGGGACTTCTCCTTATGATTCCAGATATCTATAAGGTAGCAGGTGAGAGACTGCCAGGCGTATTCAACGTTTCTGCACGT
>JAILBM010000034.1 GCA_024680925.1 Butyrivibrio sp. | reverse complement strand
ATCTGGAAAAAGCAGATATGGTTATAATCCCGGGCAGTAAGAATACCATTGGAGACCTTAAATGGGTAAGGGAGTCCGGTATGGAAGCTGCCATAAAAAGGTTTGCTCTAAAGGGACCGGTAATAGGCATATGCGGAGGCTTTCAGATGCTTGGGGATAAAATAAGCGATCCCTATGAAGTTGAAGAGGGTGGAAGCATTAGAGGAATTGGCCTTTTACCATTAAAAACTGTTCTTAGTAAACAAAAAAACAGAAGCCAGAGCCGGGGCCTTTTCCCTGAAATGGATGGAATTTATAAAAACCTCTCAAACCTTGAATATACAGGATATGAGATACATATGGGAGAAACAGTAACAGACAGGGATGAAAAGGTATCTTTTTACCAAAAAGGAAATATCTTTGGCACTTATGTACACGGCATTTTTGATGAGGGTGAGCTGGCTTTAAAGCTTGCAGGTGAAATTGCAAATATCAAAGGCATGAGCCTTGTTGAAGCAGTAGATTATCAGCAGTTTAAACAAAATGAATACGATAAGCTGGCACAGATTGTAAGAGATAATCTGGATATGGATTTTATATATAAGATAATGGGCTGAATATGGAAAAATTAGAATTTGTATTACCTTCGGAAATAGAAAAAAGAAGCTTTGAAATCATTACAAAAGAGCTTGAGGAAATGGGAAAAATTATCCCAAAGGATGAGGAGCCTGTAACAAAAAGGGTAATTCATACAAGTGCTGACTTTGATTATGCAGATACCATGTGCTATTCAAAAAATGCAGTGGATATTGCCAAAAGGCTTATAAAAAGCGGCGCGCATGTTGTTACCGATACCAACATGGCCATGGCAGGGATAAATAAGAAAAGGCTTGCAGCCTTTGGAGGAGAGGTACACTGTTTTATGGCTGATGAGGCCGTAGCTCTGGAAGCCAAAAACAGACAGGTGACAAGGGCTAGTGTGAGCATGGAAAGGGCAGCTAAACTTGAGGGACCTGTTATTTTTGCTATAGGGAATGCACCAACTGCTCTTGTATCCCTTTATGAGATGATGGAAAAGGGTATATTTAAGCCTGATTTTGTAATAGGTGTTCCGGTTGGCTTTGTAAATGTGGTAGCGGCTAAGGAACTTTTTATAACTTCAGATGTTCCTTACATAATAAATAGAGGCAGAAAAGGCGGCAGCAATATTGCGGCAGCCATAGTTAATGCTCTGGTTTACAGCCTATGAGAAAAGGATTTACAACAGGAAGCTGTGCTGCGGCTGCATCCAAGGCAGCAGCATATATGCTTTTAACGGGAAAAGAAAAATCGAATATAGAAATAGAAACTCCTGCCGGAATTATGTTTAAAGCTTCTGTCACAGATATTAAACGAAGTAAGGAAGAAGTGAGCTGCGCTGTTATAAAAGACGGGGGAGATGATCCGGATGTGACAACAGGCTCTCATATTGTGAGCAGAGTGAGGATTTCTAAGGCATCTGATGAAAATGTTTTAAGTAAAGATGCCTCTGTCTGTATTACAGCAGGAAAAGGTGTAGGCAGGGTTACAAAGCCTGGACTTGATCAGCCTGTGGGAAATGCAGCCATAAATCATGTTCCGAGGCAGATGATTGCAAAAGAGGTTTTGGAAGTATGTAAAGTCCTTGATTTTAACGGAGAACTTACGGTGGAGATTTCTGTACCGGAGGGTGAAGAACTCGCCGGAAAAACCTTTAATCCAAGACTTGGTATAGAAGGCGGAATTTCTATTCTTGGAACCACAGGTATTGTAGAACCAATGAGTAACAAGGCTCTCATTGACACCATCAGAGTTGAACTCAACCAGCAAAAGGCTCTTGGACAAAGTATAGCCAGGGTTGCACCGGGAAATTACGGACAGAACTTTATGAAGGAAAGGTATGGATACGACCTGGACAGCAGTGTAAAGTGCTCAAATTTTATTGGCGAAACTTTGGACATGGCTTGTGAAATGGGGTTTGATGCCCTTCTTCTTACAGGTCACATCGGCAAGCTCATAAAGGTTGCTGGAGGCATTATGAATACTCATTCCCATGAGGCGGATTCCAGAATGGAAATACTGTCGGGATGTTTTTTAAGAGCCATGGGAGATGCAGATACTGCCAGAAAGATACTTGAATGTGTAAATACAGAGGAAGCTCTTCATATCATTGATGAA
>JAILBM010000394.1 GCA_024680925.1 Butyrivibrio sp. | reverse complement strand
AAAAAGAATAAATAAAAGAGTTATAAGTTCAACATTAGGTATAAATTCCAATGCTCTTTTAGCTGCTTCTAAAACCGCAACCATCATTCCCATTTGCGCTACGTCTACTATGGAAAATTTCTTTTTGGATTCCAAATTATTGTGCAACATATACTTCGTAAACAAATGAGTACTCATCACCATCTGTTACAGGCTGTGAATCAGCACCATACTGACCATATTCGCCATTTACATAGATTGACCAGTATGCTCCGTCTGTATCATAATTTGCTTCAAGGCCATTTATTGTTGTGATATAAAGGCCATACTCTCCTGCATCACCTACATAGCTGAAATCGCCCTCTTCTACAAGCTCATCCATAAGGTCACTAAGGAACTCAGCATCTGTCATGCCACTATAGGAAACGGTCTCTCCTTCTGCATCTGTAACTGATACAGTATAAGCCTTTGTTCCTTCTACAGCCTTTGGCTTAAAAATAGTATAGACACCTAAAAGGATTGCAATAAGTGCAATTACTGCTACAATGCTGATAATGATTTTCTGATTTTTTTTCATAATTTTTCTCCTGTTTTTTATATATAAAAAAGCATTAGCCATATTTCTTCATTTCTTTTATAAAGCTTTTGGCTATAGAGCTGAGCTTTATATCAGAACGTTTAATATAGCCGATATGCATTTTTTCATCGCTTTCGAGAGGTACTGCCATATAGCCCTCTCCGTTTAATTCCTTACAGATAACCCCGCTGCACAATGTATATGCATTTAAGAGAGTCATCATATTAAGTGCTGTTGCCCTGTCATTTACATGAATAAGCTTTTTATAAGGGTATGTACTTAGCACTTCCTCTGCATAATAAAATGAGTTTTTGGCACCCTGGTCAAAGGAAAGGCATGGGTATTCTTCAAGTTCCTTTATGGAAATAGAGTCTTTACCGGCAAGAGGATGGTCTGCACTTAAATATGCATAGGTGTCACAGGCAAAAAGCTCTGTAAATACCAGATTATTTTCCTTAAGGTCTGCTGATAAAATACGCTCGTTAAAATCATTAAAATACAGTATACCCAGCTCACTTCGCATGTTTTTAACGTCTTCTATTACTTCGTGAGTTCTGGTTTCGTATATGGCAAAATCATACTCTTCCATTCCGGCTTTTAAAAGTGTTTTCGAAAAAGCTTCTACAGCAAAGGTATAATGTTGGGTGGAAACGTAAAATTTCTTCTCATCCTTGGCCTTGGCATGATAGTGATTTTCCATTAAATTATACTGTTCAAGAATCTGTCTGGCATAGCCCACAAATTCTCTTCCTTCTGTAGTAAGCACGATTCCTCGATTACTTCTGGAAAAAATCTGGATATTTAACTCTTTTTCTAGTTCTTTAATAGTCCCTGAAAGACTTGGCTGCGAGATAAAGAGCGCCTTTGCAGCCTCATTCATAGATCCTCGTTCGGCAATTTCAATAACATACTTCATCTGCTGCAGTGTCATAAGTTTGTCCTCATAAAGCTTTGTCTTTAGAAATTATTGTTGCACCTCCTGCAATCCAGTCGTCTGTATATAAAACTACGGCCTGTCCGGGAGTTGCTGCTCTTACCTTTTCTTCAAAATCAACTCTCATAATGTTTTCATTAATATAATGAACCCTACAGCCTACGCTCTTTTGAGAGTATCTTATTTTGGCCTGATAAACAGTATTTTCATCAAAATGGTCAACGCCCATATACTGAATATCTGTGGCATATAAAACATCTTTAAAGAGATCCTCATTGGATCCAAGAATTACTTCCCCTGATTCTGTCTTGATATCAGTAACATAAACCGGTCTTCCCAGGGCAACTCCCAGGCCCTTTCTCTGTCCTATAGTGTACTGAACTGTTCCTGTATGTCTCCCTACAATCTGTCCATCTGTTGTTTTAAATGGCCCTGGCATGCCAAGGGTTCCCTTTTCTCTTTGGATAAAACCAGCATAATCGCCATCTTCAACAAAGCAGATATCCTGACTGTCTTTTTTGTGCGCAACAGGAAGCTTTAAATCCTCTGCCATTTTCCTTATTTCAGGTTTTGTATAAGCACCAACTGGCATAAGAGTATGAGCAAGCTCATCCTGAGTAAGACTGTATAATACATAGGTCTGATCCTTTTCAGCCGTTATAGACTTCTGCACTGAAAATCTTCCGTTTGGAAGCTGCATGACACGGGCATAATGGCCTGTTGCCATAAAATCTGCACCTATTTCTCTGCATCTTTCAAGGAATGCGCCCCATTTAACATATCTGTTGCAGGCTATACATGGATTTGGTGTAAGTCCATTTAAATAACTGCCCGTAAATCTATCTATTACTTCAGTTTGAAATGTATCTCTGAAATTCATAACATAATAAGGAATATCAAGGCATTCTGCCACTCTTCTGGCATCCTCAACTGCTGATATTCCGCAACAGCTGCCTTCCTTTTCTATCTTACACTCATCAGCCTGCCATATCTGCATAGTGGCACCTATTACTTCGTATCCCTGCTCTTTTAAAAGCCACGCACATACTGATGAATCAACACCGCCGGACATTCCTACTACAACTTTTTTCTTCATAAATAAATCAAATCTCCATCATAAAAACAAAAATCAGCCGATGATTATATAACCATAATTCTTAGTATCTTACAACTCTAATATCATATTATACATGACAAATGCTCTTCAAGGAATTAATTGTATTTATCACATCCTCTTTAGTATTACATCTGCCAAAACTGAATCTAAGTGTCCTTGATGCCTCTTTAGCACTAAGTCCCATGGCCATAAGAACATGGGATGGTTCAATAGCTCCTGCGCTGCATGCGCTTCCTGCAGAAGCACATATTCCCTGCTGATCAAGAGCTATTAAAAGTGACTCTCCGGTGATTCCTCCAAATGTAATATTGGCAGTTCCAGGAAGATGGTTTATGGGGCTGCCGTTAACTACTATTTCCGGCATAACCTCTTTTAACTTATGGATAAATAATTCCCTTAGGTTTTCAATATAGATGTAATCACTGTCCATTCTCTCATAGGAAAGCTCAGCTGCTTTGGACATGCCAATAATTCCGGGTACATTTTCTGTACCCGGACGAAGGCTCTTTTCCTGACTTCCTCCAAATAAAAGTTTGCCGAAATCTTTTCTGTTTCTAATATACAAAAAACCTATGCCCTTCGGCCCGTATAGTTTATGGGCACTGACACTTAACAGGTCAATATGGCAATCCTCAATATCTATTGGAATATGACCAAAAGTCTGTACCGCATCTGTATGGAAAAGAATACCATTTTGACTGGCAATCTCTCCAATTTCTTTAATAGGCTGGATGCTTCCGACTTCATTATTGGCATGCATTACAGAAATAAGGATTGTATCCTTTCTTATGGCACTTTTAAGCTCATCAAGGTCTACAATCCCATTTCTGTCTACCTTTAGATAAGTAACTTCATATCCCTTCTCCTGCATGTATTTCATGGTATTTAATACTGCAGGATGTTCGATAGCGCTCGTTATTATATGTTTTTTCTTCTCCCCCTCAGAAAAAGCCCCAAGTCTTACGGCCCAGTTATCAGACTCGGTTCCTCCACTGGTAAAAAAAATAGTGTCAGCCGGAACCTTCAGAAGGCCTGCAATCTTTCTTCTGGCACTTTCTACCTGCATTTTGGTTTTAACCGATGCCTGATAAAAGGCCGATGGATTATAAAAATTATTCTCATAAAAGGGTATCATTGCTTCTAAAACTGCCCTGTCCATAGGAGTAGTAGCAGCATTATCCAAATAAATCATATTAGCCTCATATAATCATGGTGTTTTCAAATCCTAGTTATTCAGTAGGTAATATAATCGATTTTCTAATAACTGTCAATAATACTCTGCTTTTTATAGGTTTTTTTACTGCTTTTATAGGTTCTTTACAGCCTCAAAGCCCTGCTCAAGATCCCAGATAATATCATCAATATGTTCTGTTCCTATTGATAATCTAATGGTATTTTGATATATTCCGGCTTCTTCAAGCTGTTTGGGACTCATTTCTGCATGGGTGGTGTCATAAGGATGTATCACAAGGCTCTTTACATCAGCCACATTTGCCAGCAGGGAAAAGATTTTTAATCCGTCTATAAATGCATAGGCTTCTTTTTGACCACCTTTGATGTTAAAGGTAAATATTGATGCACCGCCTTGTGGGAAATACTTTTTGTACAGTTCATGATCCGGATGGTCAGGAAGGGACGGATGATTTACCTTTTCTACTAATGGGTGTGATGCTAAAAACTCCACTACTTTGGATGTATTCTGGGCATGTCTGTCAAGGCGAAGAGAAAGTGTTTCAAGGCCCTGCAATAAAATCCATGCACTTATAGGTGAAAGTGTCGCACCTGTATCTCTTAAAAGGATAGCCCTTATGTAGGTTACAAATGCTGCCTCTTTTGCCGCATCTACAAAGGATACTCCGTGATAGCTTGCATTGGGCTCTGTAAACTGTGGAAACTTCCCGGATGCCTTCCAGTCAAAATGGCCACTATCTACAATGATTCCGCCTAGTGTAGTTCCATGACCGCCTATAAATTTAGTGGCTGAATGTACCACTATGTCTGCACCGTGCTCGATTGGTCTGATAAGATATGGTGTTCCAAAAGTATTATCAATGACCAGCGGAATACTATGCTTATGAGCAAGTTCCGCCAGTGCATCAATATCAGGAATATCCGAATGAGGATTTCCAAGAGTTTCAATGAAAATTGCTTTTGTATTATCATTTATGGCCTTTTCAACTTCTTCAAGGTCATGAATGTTAACAAAGGTTGTGTTTATCCCATATCCCGGAAGTGTCTGATCTAACAGATTGTAACTTCCTCCGTATATGGTTTTCTGGGCTACTACATTGTCTCCTGCCTTGGCAAGAGCAAGTATTGCGTATGTAACTGCGGCAGCTCCTGCTGCAACTGCAAGGGCGGCAACTCCACCTTCCAAGGCAGCTATTCTCTTTTCTAAAACGTCCTGTGTGGAGTTTGTAAGTCTTCCGTATATATTTCCTGCATCTCTGAGGTTAAATCTATCTGCAGCGTGCTGTGCGCTATGAAAGACGTATGAAGTAGTCTGATAAATAGGCACTGCTCTTGAGTCTGTAGCTATATCTGCCTGTTCCTGACCTACGTGTAACTGTTTAGTTTCAAATTTATATTCGTGTACTCCCATATCTTTTTTCCTCCTGTAAGGTGCTTCGTGTTTTTGTTGAGATAACTGTACACCCTGCAAAAGAGATTGTATAATTCCAAAAAAATAGAGTTGGCTATAGTTTCACGCTATAACCAACTCCCTATAATTGTTCCAAAGCTATAATTTAATATTACTTGTCGACTTATAAATCCTTCTCTTTTGCAGGATACAACTAGTACAGATTACTGATTGAAATCATAATAATACGTATATATTTTCAACTATCCTTGCAGATTCCGCTCTATCTACACCTTCAAAAGTTACGGAAATGACGCTGTATTCCTTATAATAAGCCTTGATATTTCCGGCTTTAGCTATGACTTTTTCCGGAATAGGTATCTCAATAGTATATTTGTCCTTTTCTTCCTGGCACACTTTGTTATGGTCAAGAGTTTCGCAATATAATACTTCGTCTGCAGAGCTTATTTTCAGGGTCTTTCCATCATCTTCTGTCAGAACTGTTATGGACAGATAATTTTGCCTGCCCTTTTCTATGGCCATTTGGTAAGTAAATGAACCATTTAATGCCGCTCTTCT
>JAILBM010000188.1 GCA_024680925.1 Butyrivibrio sp. | reverse complement strand
CACTCATGCTATTATATGCGTTGAAATCGCTGTTGTCAACGAATAATTTAAAACTTATCTGAAATACGGAGTAAATTTATATATGAAAGAATTAAATTCCTGCAAGGAAGCAATGAAAAGCAGTATCGATAATAAATATTTCTCTATTGCACATCTTTATAAAGATGAAAAAGCAATGGAAATGCATATTCACGATTGTTATGAGGTGTATTTCTCAATTTCCGGTGGTAAACAATTCCTTATTGATAATAAAGCATATAGCATTGAACCCGGTGATCTCTTCCTCATAAATCAGTATGATTCCCATTACTTAAGCCAGATAGACAAAGAGCTTCACGAAAGAATAGTTATAATGATACATCCCGAATTCATGAGACAGATTTCAAGCAGCGAGACAGACCTTGATTATTGTTTTCACAGCAAAGATAATGGTTTTACTCACAAGCTTTCGCTTACCCAGGAACAGCAGAGCCGCTTTTTATTCTTTATAAATAAAATTCTTTCATCAAACGGATATGGACATGATCTTATAGAAAAAGCCACCTTTACCGAACTTTTTGTTATGATTAATTCCGCCGTCAAGGAATCACAAACCGGCGAAAAAACAAAAACCGGCACCTATAACGATCAGGTGGATTCAATACTTTCGTATATAAATAAAAATATACAGAATCCCATAAGCATATCATTACTTTCCAAGGAATTTTATATAAGCGAAAGTTATATCTGCAGAATATTTAAAGCCACAACAGGAACAACCATCAATAAATACATGACAGCCCGAAGAATCAGTATTGCAAAAGCATTGCTGGCAGAAGGTTACGGTGTTAGTGAAGTATGTGAAAAATGCGGTTTCTCAGATTACAGTAATTTTCTTAAGGCATTTACCAGATCTGTAGGTATCTCTCCAAAAAAGTATTCTCAAAACTGTAACAAATGAATAACAAAAGGGTGTACACATTAGCTTTGTACACCCTTTAATATTCTAAATATGTTTCTTATTTGCAAAGTTCATTAGTGTCTCTTGCAATAGCCAGTTCTTCATTTGTGGGAACTACAAGAACCTTCACCCTGGAAGCGTCAGTAGAAATCACTTTTTCTTTACCATGAACTTCATTTGCCTCTTTATCTATTTCCACACCAAGATAACCAAGTCTTTCACATATTATGTTTCTTACCAGAGGTCCGTTTTCTCCTACGCCTGCCGTGAAACAAATGCAATCAACTCCGTCCATTGCCGCAGCATAAGCTCCTATATATTTAAGAACTCTGTAGCAGAAAGTATTTATCGCTCTGATGCAGCCTGCATCCCCCTTGTTAAATCCATCTTCCAGATCTCTGAAATCAGAAGAAACATCTCCTGATAAACCTAAGACACCGGATTTTTTATTTAGAAGATTCTCTGCATCCGTAACGTCAATGCCTTCCTTTTTCATAATAAACTCAACTACAGCAGGATCTATATCACCGCTTCTTGTTCCCATGATCAACCCCTCCAGCGGAGTAAGGCCCATGGAAGTATCAACACATTTGCCATTTTTAACTGCAGATACGGATGCACCGTTTCCAAGATGGCAAACTATTGTTTTAAGTTCGCTGTAATCCTTTGAAAGAATCTCTGCTGCTCTTTTACTCACAAAAGAATGACTGGTACCGTGGAAACCATATCTTCTGATCTTATGCTTCTCATAAAGTGAATAAGGAATTCCATAAAGAAAAGCTTCCTCAGGCATTGTCTGATGAAAAGCGGTATCAAATACAGCTACCATAGGCACTTTAGGCATTGCTTTCTGACAAGCTCTTATTCCGATAAGATTTGCAGGGTTATGAAGAGGTGCAAGATCGCTCACTTCTTCAATTGCCTTTATAACTTCCTCATCAATAACTACTGACTTGGTAAATTTCTCTCCGCCGTGAACGATACGATGCCCCACCGCTCCAATCTCGTCAAGGCTTCCGATAACGCCGGTATTTGAATCGGTTAATGCTTCGATAACAAGCTCAATAGCCCTGTTATGATCAGGTATATCAGTGTCATTTGTAATCTTGTCTCCGTCACCGGGAGTGAAATTTATCCTTCCATCTATTCCGATTCTCTCGCACAAGCCCTTTCCCAGTACCTGCTCCGTCTCAGAATCTATGAGCTGAAACTTAAGCGATGAACTTCCGCAGTTAATTACAAGTATTTTCATTTTATAAACCTCCGTGTAAAATAAATTATATTTAATCAAAATTTTAACCAAAATAAACTCATTACTTTGATCAACAATAAATAGTATAAAACTCTTAGACTGATATGGCAAAGAAAAATTCCGTGGTAAACAATATGAAAGTTTTAGGCATAATTGCAGAATACAATCCATTTCATAATGGACACAAATACATGTTGGAAAAGTTGAAGAAAGATACCGGCTCAGATTACGTTGTATGTGTTATGAGCGGCGACTTTGTTCAACGGGGAGCTCCTGCATCAATCGATAAATTCAAAAGAGCAGAAATGGCCCTGTTATGCGGAGTGGATCTCGTTTTAGAACTCCCTGTTTACTACAGTACAGGAAGTGCTGAATTTTTTGCAGGAGGTGCAGTATCTGTATTAGATGGACTTGGATGTATTGATTATCTTGGCTTTGGCTCCGAATCCGATGATTTAAATATAATTTCTGAAATATCCGAATATCTTACGGAGGAATCTAATGAATACAAAAAGCTTTTAAAGGACTCCATAAAAGAAGGAAAAAATTATGCCCAGGCAAGATCAGACGCTCTCTCCTTCCTCACAGGTGCAGATTCTAATGCTCTCAAATCATCAAATGATATTCTTGGAATTGAATATCTAAAGGCATTAAAACTTCAAAGCAGTACCATAAAGCCGGCATGCACAAAAAGACAGGGTGCCGACTATCATGAGAAAACCATAGATATATCTACTATCATGGGTCAAGGCAATGTTTATGCATCAGCTGAAGATCTGAGATTTTTTTTACAAAAACAGCTTGAGAAAATAAACTCCATGCCTTCAGATCTGTTAAACGCAGAGAAGGAAAAAATATATAATAGCTTATGTACTTATATGCCCAAAGAATCGGTGAATATTCTTATCAATAGTATTTTTAAGGATTCATTAGCATCAAAGCCTATAACTGCAGATAATTTTTCTGAGCTTTTACAATATAAACTATTGTCAGAAAAAAACAACGGATTTTACGATTACATGGACGTAAGCAGGGAACTTTCAGATAAGATTACAAAATCTCTTCCTTCATATACATCTTACTCTGATTTTATCAAAGTCCTAAAATCGAAGGAAATAACCTATACACATATCAGCAGAGCGCTTTTACACATTCTTTTAAATATTAAAAAAAGCAACTTTATGGACTATTCAAAAAACAAGTCATCCTTTATTTCCTACGCACGCATTATCGGATTAAATAAAAATGCATCCCCTTTATTAAAGAAGATGCATGAAAATTCAAGTATTCCTATAATTTCAAGGCTATCTGATGCTCAAAAAAGCCTTTCCAAAATTCAGTTTCGCCTTCTTGCAGAAACAATTGCCTCATCAAATATATATGATCTTATATCCTGTAAAGAAAACATATCAGAATATAAGAAAACTATTATTACCATCTAAACAGGTT
>JAILBM010000339.1 GCA_024680925.1 Butyrivibrio sp. | reverse complement strand
CCACAGTTCATCCCAGCTCTGGGTATTAAGATTACCCATAACTTCCTTGTGATATGAGCTTTGATACATTTTTTATCGATCCTTATGGCGATGTAATGCCATGTAATGGGACTAAGGACAAGGAAGTTATGGGTAATCTTAATACCCAGAGCTGGGATGAACTGTGGAACAGTGAACAGGCTGAGAAAGTTAGAAGAACTGTAAGGCACTGTGACAGAAACTGCTGGATGATTGGTTCTGTATCACCTGCTATGCATAAATATATATGGACGCCTGCTTTATGGGTGTTTAGACATAAATTTCTTAGATTTTGGAAGAAAAAGAAATACAGTATGTATGAACTTAAGGTTGTTCGTGATTACAGAGATGGTAAGGTCACTAAGGAAATGCTTGATAAATGCAGTACCTGCGATATGAATGCCATAGTCAATAACGGACTTTCAGAAGCTTCTAAAGAACAGTTAAAGAATAAGAGTGGGGAAGAAATTGTTGATGCAGATATTGCATCACAGATGAAGAAATGAAGATAAATAAACAGAGCAGCTTAGTAATTAAATACCTTTTCTATGCATTATGCACTTCTATGTGTTTTTTTATGAGTTTTGAAACAAGTGACCCGGATACCTGGGGACTTGACTGGAGCGGATATATTTCCGGGCAGTTGTATAAGCTTATTGAACAAACCAATGAGTGGATAGGTGAAAACGGATTTTATATTACTGTTACAGCTGCTTTGTTTTTTTATGTTTATTATCATTTTTTTGTAAAAACACCTTTTTCCAAAGTTAAAGGTGATAGACTGCTATCAGTTTTTTTTGCAGTTATGTATGCAGGAGGAAGAGCTTACGAATATGCTGATTCGATTTTTGTTCTTGTAAGTCCTGTATACAATGTAATAAAAACATTTATTGTTCTGATTGGAATGTATTCCTTATATCTTTTTGGAATACGAGCTCTGCACGAGCTTCTTATGGGAAAATGGAATACGAAGATCACTTTTAATAAAAAAATATCGGATATTTATAATAAACATACCTTCCTTATTCCCTGGCTGATTATTATTGTATGCTGGTTTGTCCATTTATTTTTGCGCTATCCTGCAGCACTGGGAGCTGATGACTGGAATGAATTTGGTTATTACTATGGCATCAATAAATTTACTACCGCACAGCCAATATTCCATACATGGGTAATCGGCAGTTTTGTGGAATTTGGCAGAACTTTACTTCATAGTTCAAATGCAGGAATATTTTTATGCGTAATATGCAGAATGCTTATAATGTCTGCTGTTTTGGCATTTACTATTTACAAAATGAAGTACTGGAGTACTCCGGTATGGCTTAGAATACTTACCTTGTGTATATATTGTTTCGTGCCGTATTACACAGGATATGTATCCTTTATTGTTAAGGATTATATGTATATTGCAGGCTTTGTGGTTTGGAATATATTGATCATAGATTTATATAAATCAGATTATTTATTTAAGAATAAGTTCTGGGCAATTTTGTGGCTTGTTGCTTCCTGCTTTATGTGTCTTTTTAGAAAAAACGGCATATATATGTATGTATTTATGACTGTTCTTTTTATGGTTTTAATTGCCATGAAGTTATTTAGAAGTAAAAATAAGTCATATTTTCTGACAATACTCTTTATTGTGTTGCCTCTTATTATCACTTCTCTTACTGAGGCAGCGATTACAAGGGCTTATAATGTTGAAAAGGATTCTCCAAAGGAAGCATTTTCACTGCCTTTTCAGCAGACAGCAAGAGTCGTAAGAGACTATGGAGATGAGCTTTTGCAGGATGAAATAGATATTATAGACAAGGTTTTGTATTTTGATGAGCTTGCAACAACTTATGATCCGTCCTGTTCCAATGACGTTAAATCTATGTACCATGCCGCTTCAACAGAAGAGCTCATGGACTATATTGTTGTGTGGTTTAAGGAGTTTTTCAGATATCCTTTATGTTATATAGAGGCAACCTGGAATCAGAATTATTATATTTTTATGCCTGACAGAACAAACATTGTATATAATCTTAATCTCAATCAGGGAGCAGCTCTATTTGATGACAACCCTGAGTTTATGGAATTTATCGGACTTGATTTGCCCCGGTGGGTAGTTAGGGTTTCAATTACTGCTGTAAGCTTTTATGAGATGCTCAACAGACTTCCTGTAATTGGTGTGTTTGGTAATGTTGCCTTTTATATTATACTTATGTTTATTGTGATGTTATTTATAAAAAGGGATGTGGGAATCAAGGAATGGATGAGCTTTATCCCGGCTTTGCTTGCACTTGCATTTGTTATAATGGCACCTCAGATCATTGAACAGCCCAGGTATGCATTTCCGATAATATATATAATGCCGACTTTAACTGCTTATTATATTGCGTCTGTTAAGGGTAGTTATAAAGTCTAAGGATAGATCAAATGAAAAAAACAACTTTTTTTAACATTATACTATATGGAATAATAGTAGCTTTTGTTCTTAGTCTTATTCCTGTGTTATATACAGCAGGATTTGACTTCGCTACAGGAGATGATCTGGGATATGGAGCTTTAGTTAGACATGCCTGGCTTGAGGAACATTCTCTTTTGGCTTGCATAAAAGGTGCAGTGAATAAAGTTGCAGATTCATATAAATCCTGGCAGGGTACCTGGTTTACTTTATTTTTATTCTGCTTTAGCCCGGAAAATTTTGGATTTGGTAATTATGTACTGGTCCCATATATTATGATGGGAATACAGCTTATAGCCATGGCGGTATTTATGCACAGACTACTGGTATATAGGCTTGGAATTGATAAAAAAGGCTTTTTGGCATTATTATCCCTGGTGCTGTTTATAAATTTTCAATTTATAAAATATCCTACCTGCGGTTTTTTCTGGTGGACCGGAACTGTTCATTATGTTATTCCGTTTTCACTGTTTTTAATAGCTGTTACTGCTACAGATATTTATCTGGAAAAACAAGGTATAGTAAGTTTGATTGTTTTATCCCTAAGTATGCTGCTCGTGGGGGGAGGAAGCTATCAGGCTGCTGTTCTGACATTTGTGACGGTTGTATTATTTTATTTATGGAAAAGAATTGTTTTTGGATTAAATAATAACAAAAAATCTTTAATGATTTTTATTCCTGTGGTTTTGGAACTTACAGGTCTTTATATTAGTGCTAAAGCTCCCGGAAATAAGGTCAGAGGCGGTGAAAATTTTGGATTTAGTATTGGTATGGCAATATCTGTTATTTTAAATAGTTTTGTATATGCCATAAAATGGATTTTAGAGCTTATTACGGAAAATACAGTAGTATTGGCAATATTAGTAATAATTGCCCTGCTGATCTATATGTTTTTTAAAGAGAATAAGGGATATCCGGGATATGATTTTAAATTTCCACTTTTATTTGTTATAATGAATTTCTGCATATTTGCATCGGTATTTGCTCCTGAATTATATGCAGCTGTGGATGTATCCGGAGGTGTTTATAACACTTATTTATATTCGTTTGTACTTATGGTTGTCATTGATATAATTTATGTAGAGGGTTACCTTTTTACAAGAATCGGTGACAGGCAGATTATAAAAGGTGTAAGTCCGCTTTTGCTTATACTGATTTTGGCATTTGCCGAGCTTATTATGATTTTTATAGGTCGTCATGGAATAAAGGCTTCTACAGATTATGTTTGTATAGAATATATAAGAAGTGGTGCTGCGGAAGATTACAAAGAGCAGATGGAGCAGTATTATGAGCTTTTAAGTACTGATGAAAAAGATGTGGTTCTTCCTGAAGTAAATAATGAGCAGGGACCTTTGCAATGTATGCCTGTAACAGGAGATGTATCTAATTTCACCAATTATGTTACAGCTGATTATTACTATAAAAATACAGTTATGGCTATTCCAAGACAGGAATGGGAAAGCTTATACAATACAAAATAATGGATAATAATAATAACAAAACAAAGAAACTTCATATAGCTATGCTGGGTCACAAGTCCATCCCTTCAAGAAAGGGTGGAATAGAGGTCGTTCTTACAATTCTATGTCCAATGCTTGTGGATAGAGGCTTTAAGGTAACATGTCTTAATCGTGCAGTAAACAATACAGTGGTTGTGGAAGAACATGTTATAAGAAACGGATGGTATAAGGGTGTAGAAGTAAGAGAGCTCAGAACAATAGACAGGCAGGGCTGGGCGGCAGTTACATCATCTATTACAGGGGCTATAAAAGCTGCACTTAGCAACTATGATATAGTTCATTTTCACGCAGAAGGTCCTTGCATGATGTTGTGGCTTCCAAAACTTTTTGGCAAAAAGTGTATTGCCACGGTTCATGGCCTGGACTGGAAAAGAGATAAATGGAAAAATGGGTTGGGCTCTCTCTATATATATCTGGGCGAGAGAGTTATGGTAAAAAGGGCTGACGAGATTATAGTCCTAAGCCATTCAGCACAGGAATATTTTATGGAAGAGTACGGAAGAAAAACTATACTTATTCCCAATGGGGTTGAGCCTGCTACTATCAGAAAACCAAATCTTATTACACAAAAATTTGGTTTAAAGGGCGAAGATTATTTTTGCTCGGTCTCCAGGCTTGTGGAAGAAAAGGGCATTCATGATCTTATAAAAGCCTACAATCTGATAAAGACAGATAAAAAGCTTCTTATAGTTGGTGATGATATGGATAAGACTGACTATATAAAAAGCATTAAAGACCTGGCAAAAGATAATCCTAATATAATTTTTGCAGGATTTCAAAGCGGAGAAATATTAGAGGAAATATACAGTAATGCTTATGCCTATGTGATTCCTTCTAATCTTGAGGGAATGTCTATAGGTCTATTAGAGGCAATGGCTTATGGAAATGCTATTGTTGCCAGTGACATTCCGGAAATTCAGGAAGTGGCCTGTAATGATGCATTGTATTTTAAATGTGGGGATTATAAAGACCTTGCTGACAGGCTTCAGATGCTAAATGATAATAGTCAGGTGGCTGAAAATCTTAAGACAGATGTAGTCAGACATGTAAATGAAATGTACAGTTGGGATAAGGTTGCCGATAAAATTGCCAATCTTTATGAGCAGCTGGTTTGATGGAGGATAAGTTGAGCATTTTTAAACGTAATAGTTTAGGAGCTTTATTGGCTATAGATTATTTTGTTATGACAATTGCTTTCCTTATAGCTGTTTATATGCGTTATAGCATACTAATTCCTGTATTGGGAAGCATTTTGGTAAAAAGCCTGTACCAGAATCTTTATTTATCACTTGTGCTGGTTTATGTTTTGATTTTTGTCATTAGAAAAACAGATAATTCCAATATAGCAAAGCATTCATTTTTTGAAACTGTCTTTGTAATAGTTAAAAATCAATTATATTTAGGAATTGGTATTATAGTTCTTTTGTTTGTAATGCATACGGCCGGCGATATATCAAGAACGGTAATAGGTATGTTCTTTATTATTAATTTTTTTGGAGATATTCTGGCCAGATGTATTTATAAGAATTATATAATCAAATGGAAAAAGAACAATCAGAAGGTTTTAAAAACCTTACTGATTTCAACAGTTTCTGATTATAAGACCACTTTGTACAAAACAAATGGTCATATGCTCAGAAACCAATGTGGTACAGCAGTAGCACTTACAGATATAAAATATATATACTTAGTTGATGATAATAATACTGAAGGGAACAGTTTAAATGATATAAATGTCATCAGTGATGCTGTACTTAATAAGAAATGGATTAAGGATTCAGATATAACTTCAGTTATAATAGACAGAAATGTTGATTTGGAAGCTTTAAAAAGAAAATGTAATGTGTTTGATCTTGGAATTTCGATGCACATAATCAATGGTATGGAAAATCATATGGTTGGAATAGATATGGTTCAAAGCCTTGGGGGCTATAATCTTACTTCATATTCCGGTATGTATGAAAAAGATAGCGTCATAGGAATAAATTATGTTGTTTCCAACATAGCTGAAGCTGTTTTATATGTAAAAAGGAATGCTGAAAGCCTCAAGGGTAAGTATATATGTTTTTCAAATGCACATACAACGGTTATGAGCTATGACAATGAGGACTATCGCAATGTTCAAAATGGCGCAGCAATAACCTTTGCAGATGGCGAATCTGTAGCAAGACAGCAGCAGAGACATGGACATTTAATGGCTAAAAGAGTAGCAGGTCCGGATTTTATGGCTGCTATGTTTACAGAAACCATGGATGGAAGCAAAAAGCACTTTTTCTATGGCTCTACAGAAGAGACGCTTAAAAAACTTAAGGAAAATGTAGAGAAGAAGTATCCGGGGATAGTAATCGCAGGTGTATATTCTCCACCATTTAGAAAGCTTGATGCTAAAGAAGATGAAGAAATAGTAAAAATGATCAATGAATCCGGAGCTGATTATTTATGGGTTGCTCTTGGTGCTCCAAAGCAGGAAAAATGGATGGCTGAGCATAAAGACAAAATTAAACTTGTGATGTTTGGAGTTGGCGCAGCTTTTGATTTTCATGCAGGAACAATAAGGAGAGCTCCTGTTGTTATTCAGGAAATGGGTATGGAGTGGCTCTATAGGCTGTTTCAGGATCCTAAGAGATTGATTGGCAGATATTTTGAAACAAATATCAAGTTTATGTTTTATACATTTTTGTCTAATTTAAAAAATAAGCAATAATATATTAGGAGGCATTATGGATAAGATAGCTGTACTTATTCCATGCTATAACGAAGAAAAAACAATTGAAAAAGTCGTTTTAGATGCTAAAAAGGCACTGCCGGAAGCTGTAATATACGTATACAATAATAATTCCAGTGATAGAACTGCTGAGATTGCACAAAAGGCAGGAGCTGTTGTAAGAAATGAGTATATGCAGGGTAAAGGTAATGTTATAAGAAGAATGTTCAGGGAAGTTGATGCCAGATGTTATGTTATGGTGGACGGAGATGATACATATCCTATGGAAGCTGCTCCGGAGATGGTAGAAAAAGTACTTGAGCATAATGCGGATATGGTAGTGGGAGATAGATTATCTTCTACGTATTTTACCGAGAATAAAAGGCCTTTTCATAATTTTGGAAACAGCATTGTAAGATCAAGTATAAACAGACTTTTTGCATGTAATGTCAGAGATATTATGACAGGCTACAGAGCTTTTAGTTATGCATTTGTAAAGTCTTTCCCGGTTCTTTCCAAGGGCTTTGAAATCGAAACAGAAATGACAATACATGCAGTAAGCAATAACATGCAGATTGAAAATGTTGTAATAGACTATCGTGACAGACCGGAGGGCTCTGTATCAAAGCTTAATACCTATTCTGACGGAATGAGGGTACTTACTACAATTGCGAGACTTTACAGAGACTATAAACCTATGGGATTTTTCTCGATTATAGCATGTATTTTGGCAATACTTGCCATAATTTTTGTAATACCTGTATTTACAGATTATTGGGCTACTGGAGAGGTAAGAAGATTTCCGACTTTGATTGTATGCGGATTTACCATGATGGCAGCATTACAGTCATTTTTTGCAGGAATGATGCTTTCAAATAATGCTCTTAATAACAGACGAGATTTCGAAATAAAACTTAATATGTTAAAAAATTGGAGTAGTGAAAAGTGAAAGGATTTATTGATAAAATAAAAAATATTGATCCTTTGATGTTTTTTTCGGCATTGTCATCAATAGGTATAATTTCATTTTTTGTATATGCTTATTTTTATAAGGGAGTTGCCATGAACTGGCTGGTAATAGAAAATAACAGTACATGGGAATTATCAGATCACTTCAGGCAGGTTGGATTTGGGAGTGATATAAAAAATGTATATATGAAGGATGAACCGGTGGCTTGTTTCCCACCTTTGGCATATTTGTTTTATAACTTTTTATATAACATAAATCCTATTCTTGCAGATGATGAACAATGGCTTTTTGAGGCACTTACACTTCCTTATGAGCCGATACTGGTCATTATGCTCATGATTTTTATTTCTGTTCTTTTATTGGGAATAGTTTTTAAGATTTTAAATGCAGGGATAGATAAAACAATATTTTTTATGCTGGTTACTCTTTTTTCGGTTCCTTTTTTTGCAGGGGCAATTGAAAGAGGCAATATAATATTTCTTGTCCTTGTAATGCTGCTATATGCTTTATATTATAAGGACTCTGATAAGCCATGGCAGAGAGAATGTGCACTTATACTTATTGCGGTTGCTGCAGCATTTAAAATCACACCTGCCATATTCGGACTGTTATATCTTAAGGAAAAGAGATTTAAAGAGGCCGGAAGATTGGTTTTATACGGAATATTATTTTTCTTTGTGCCTTTTATTTTCTGCGGCGGTATCGATGGGATTTTTGCTTTTATAAACGTACTTGGGCAGCAGGCGACTGAGATTCCGGAAAGATGGAGCTGCATATCGGGATTTGTATATTACACTTTTCTTTATAAGAGAATTTTTGGAGCAAAAACAATCACTAAACTGATACAGATATTGTTCCTTGTACTTATGATTTTGGGCACCCTGCATGCAGACAAAAAGTGGAAGGAGGCAATGTATTTAACCTACATACTTGCTTTTTTCTCTTCTACCAATTACAGATATACACTTATATATTTGTTTATTCCTGTGGTATTTTTGATCAGGGAATTAAGAACAGATATTTTGGCAAGAACAGATTTTAACTATATGCTGCTTATAGGTTTTGCACTTATATTCACTATCCCAACCTGGTGGATAATTGGAGATGTAGAGCACTGGGGTTGCGGAGTGGCATATCTTATAGGTTTTATTGCTATCGCTTTTGAGATAATTAATTTTTTTAAGGAAAAGAAACAATCATCTTAATGATTTATTAATTTGCATAGTTAAATCATGAAACTCATTATGTTTGGTGTTAGTATATAATTATCCGCAAAGAAATGGGGTAATTAATAAATGTATAAAAAGTTATATGGAATAATGAGTTTGGTTTTGGCAGCAGGATTGTTTACAGGTTGTTCTAACGGATCTCTTTCAAAAGGCGTTGAATATGTTACTGAAAGTGAGGATTCTGCTAAAAGTACAGACGGAATTTCAATAGAAACAGTAGAAAAAACTGAAGAAACAGTTGAAGAAACAGCTAATGAAGCTTCTTCAAGTAGTTCTTCATCCTCTGATGCAGCTACAACAGAGACTTCTGTAAGTGGCGAGGAAGCAGTAGCTAAAGAAAATGAGAATTCTTCTGATGATAGAATTCAGGTGGTATTCTTAGGAGATAGCCAGTTTGCAAACGGCAGGGATGAAGGTACGGATATAGCAACCTACACCGGTTGGATGACAGGGGCAAATGTATATAACCTTGGAGTCGGAGGTTCCTGTGCAAGTATTACCACAGGTGATTCTTACGATGAAGGCTATGTAACCAATGCCTTTATAAATATCGTCAATGTCCTGGCCGGAAATGCCAGTGTAGATACTATTTCTAATGAGTATGTTCATGAACATATCTCTGATATTGATGTTGAAAATGTGGATTATTACGTTATAGAATATGGATATAATGACTATATGTCGAAACATCCGCAGGCAGATGAACTTGCAGCATATGATGTTCATTTATATGTTGATGCGCTTAGAAACGGAATTGATATTCTTAAGGAAATAAGCCCCGATGCCAAGATAATATTATGTTGTCCTTCTTATTGCCTTGTATATGATGTTAATGGACAATATCTTGGGGATAGCAATATGACTGATTTGGGATATGGTACCTTGTCGGATTATGTTGATAGTTGTAAAGCACTTGCAGAGGGACTTGGACTTATATATATTGATGCATATTATGGTAGCGAGTTTGACCTGAATGCCTACACTATTGATGATTACACCATAGATGGTCTTCATTTTGACCAGAAAGGAAGATATATCTATGCTACGGTGGTTTCTCATTACATAAATAAGGATCTTGGTGTAGATACAGAAGAACTTGATACTATCATATTTAACAGATTTGAATATAATGGTTGATAGGAACTGATATGAATAAGAGTTTTGATGTTTTATATAGTGTATATAAAAAGATTGATGAGAATGCAAAGGTTGCTTTTTTAGCGGCCTTTGCTTTTGGTTTTTTTACACATCTTGCAATTATAACAAATAAGCTTACCAATTGGGATGATATTGCAGTTACACCTTCTGCCGGAGGAGGCATATATTTTGGACGCTGGCTGATGGAAAAGGTGTTTTATGTATTTGATAAATGGGGCTCTGAAACTTTAAACGGAACGCTTTCAATATTGTTACTGGCAATATCCATAGCTGTAATGGTGGAAATACTGGGATTAAAAAGTAAAACCGCTATTATACTTATCTCTTCCCTGATTGTCAGTTTTCCTTCCGTTCTCAGTAATCTCACCTTTGTATTTATGTCACCTACCTTTTTTCTGTCTATTTTAATTGCAGTTATAGCAGTATATTGTACCGTGCAATATAGATATGGATTTTTGTTTGCTTCGATCATAATGATATTCAGCATGGCTATATATCAGGCTTATTTTTCTCTGGCTGCAAGTCTTCTTCTTATGGTGCTGATGGGAAAGATCATTAATGGAGAAGAAATTAAGAATCTTTGGAAAGAGGGCTTTAAGTACCTTTCCATGCTTGCTCTCAGTATGATACTCTATCTTTTGTCTATAAAGATTACTGGTGTTGAGCTTAGTAGTTACAGGGGCATGGATAATCTTGGCTCTGCCGGAGTTATGACTTATGTAATTGCCATAGTAAGAGCCTATCACAGAGTTCTTCAGTATTTTGTTACGGGTCAGCCCTCCTATGTGTTTGGATTTTTATCTGTAATGATGTATTTATGTGCAGCTTTGGTTTTGGGTGCAGTTATTTTGAGCCTGGTTTATATGAAGAAAAGAGATGTATCCCATTGCCTGGCGTTTTTAGCCATAGCCTTAATTTTTCCATTTGCAGTGTCTTTGGTTTATGTAATGGCACCGGAAGAAGAGCATGCTTCCACAATTATGACTTTTGCCTATTGCATGGTACCGGTTCTTCCAATATATTTATTTGAAGAATTATCGGATTCCATGACAGAAAAAAGCCCAAAGCTGATGTCGGTATTTTCTGTTATAATGTGTATTATTATGTTACTGACATGCTTTGCACAGTATAGAATGACAAATAAAGCATATTACAGAACAGAAGTGGCTCTTGAAAGAATGACAAATTACTATAACAGACTGATTTATAGAATAGAGCAGACTGAAGGTTTTGAATATGGTGATAAGATAGCAATTGTCGGAGATTTTTATCCGGAGAATCTGCCGGTTTCTACTTATGAGATGGAGAAAAGTAATTGGGATGATCTGGAAGGATTGTCAGATGAGGAAGGAATGTTTTCCCTTACTATTCGAAACTATTTTATAAGAATACACTTGGGAATAGATACATTAATTTATCATCAGGACGAGTTGCAGGAATTAAGTAAATCAGAACTTGTAGCAGATATGCCTTGTTATCCTGAAGATGGATGTGTTCAAAAAATTGATGATGTTTGGGTTTTAAAGGTAGCAGAATAAAGCTACCTTTTGTATTGAGAGGACTATGAAAGCAAATAATAAATATACCGAAAAAATCGTAACTACACTGGCATTTGCCTACTACTTTGTTTTGTCTTTTTTTAAGCTGACTACAGCACCTATCTGGCAGGATGAAGCAGCAGAGTTTTATTGCGCTGTAACCGATTATGGCCCGATCAGGGGAATATCAGATCTGTATACAATGTATGAGCGTGGCATAAGCATCCAGCAGCAACCGCCTTTGTATACCTGGATTTTGATTCCATGGATTAAAATCAGACAGGATGAATGGTGGCTTAGGCTTTTAGGTGTTTTACTGGTATTTGCAGGTGTTGTGGCAATTTATAAGATTATAGCCCAAATAGCGGGAGTATATATGGCATCCTTTGCCGTAGTAATTTACTCAAGCATCTATGTACTGCAGTATTATGTTAAAGAGGCATCAGAATACAGTCTTTTATTACCTATTACTGCATGGCTTATATATTTTTATTTAAAAAATAATGAGAAACCAATATTAAGAAATGTGATAATTTTTACTTTACTTTGTGTTATGGCAGTTTATACCCACTATGGAGCAGCTTTCCTTATTGTTCCCATGGCAATACAGCAGTGGGTTATATATTACAGGTCCGGAGAGAAAAAACTTCTCATTGTAGCGATGGCATCTGAAGTGATTGCTGCAGTAGGAGCCGGAATACCACTTCTTGTAAGATATATGATTCCTCAGACTGCAAATCCTGTTTCCACTATAGGCACAAGCATTCCTGTTGAGATTACAGGAAATAATATTATTCTTGATTTCTTTGATAGTCTGATGTGGGTGCTTCGCTGGAATATATCAGATTATGACAGGGACGGTCAAAGGTTTACTTTCATTTACTGGGTGTTGTTGTTTGTTTTATTGGCATTAACTGTATTTGTATATTTAAAAAGTAAAAATAAGTCACTTAAAAGGATTATCATTTGCAATGTCTTTATTTACTTGATTTATTATGTACTTACAACCCTGACGGTATATTCTTACGGATGGTTTGGAAACAGATATAACCTGTTCCTTTTTAATATATGGTTTATAACTATCATCTGGATTTTGTATGAATTTGTGATGATACTCAGAAATCTTGATAAAAATATTTTTGTAAAGGCAGCAGCTGTTATTAATATCATTTTTGTATTACTGGGAATGATGTATTCTGTTTACGGTATAAAAAGAGTAAATGATCATTGGGACAAAATGGATCTCAGAACCATTGTACAGTACTGGTATGACAATGATCTTGAAACAGTAAACACTATAGTTGATGTTCCGCAGCGTTATTCCTTTACATATTATCTTACTCAAAATGATGAATATGATGAGAGTGTTTGGGAAAACGTAAATTGTCTTGTGGATGCCGGTGTTTCTCAATATAGTGCGGAGGAACTTGCTGTTTATATTAAAGATGTAGTATACCAGGATGAACTGCCGGCAGAGCTTTATGTTGTAACCTCTGATTATCAGACCTTAATGGAGGCCTTTGAAATATTGGGATACAGCTCTGAGCTTCCAGTTGATGCAACGTCAAATATGTATTATGTGTATAAGTAATGAGGATATAATGTTACAGATAAAGAATTTTTTTAAGCTTATAATAACTTCAATAATGATACTTATTGCCGGAAGTGTTGTAGGAATATTATTATTGACAGCCGTATATTCGTTGCCTACAGAGCCAATGGAAAAAAATGTTCTTCATTCCATTGAAAGGTATAAAGACAAGGAAGCATTACCAAGACTTTTATCAGATTATACTTATACTACAATTGATAATTTTACAGATGCATTAATGATGCTCACTGCTATTTTTCCGGGAGATGAGTATAGGGGGGATTTTAGTGCTTTTGAAAATGCCCTCATGATATATCATGTGGATGTGACCGGAGTGGAAACTCTGGATGTTGTTCCTTATGTGGAAAAGGACTTTAGTGAGTACACTTTGGAATATTACGGCAGGTACTGGCAAGGATATTTACTTTGGTTAAAGCCTCTTTTAATGGTGTTTGATATCGAGGATATTACAATATTTAATATTATTATTCAATTTGTGCTTTTGATAATTTTAATTGCAGAGCTATATAAGAGTAATAAAGATTACATAATTCCTTTTGCAGTTTCAATTATTATTCTGAATCCAATTTCCACAGCAATCTGTTTCCAGTTTTCTTCTGTATATTATGTTACAATGATTGCTTTAATTATACTTCTTAAGAAAAGACAACTGATTGCTGCTAAAAATAACTATTTTTATTTCTTTTTATTTATTGGAATGGCAGTGGTATTTTTTGACTTTCTGACCTATCCTATTATTTCACTGTGTCTGCCTTTGGTTTTGTATTTATTAACAATAGATAACAGACCTGTTAAGGTAATAGGAGCTACAACTTCATGGGGAATAGGATATGTGGGGTTCTGGCTTTGTAAATGGATTTTGGTTCAACTGTTTACTGATTTTGATGCTATAACAGATGCTGTTACAGGTTTGTTATACAGAGGAGGAATTTCTCATTCTTATAGTATACCTGAAATGCTTGTTACCAATGCTCTTCCCCTTATGAAATGGCCATTTCTTATAATTGGTATTGTGGTGTTTGTTAAGCTTTTGAAGTATGTTATAAAAAATAAGATCAAAATAGAGATTTATTCCTTGATAAGCTTTATTTTAGTAGCACTGCTACCTGTTTGCTGGTATCTTGGAGCAAGGGGACATTCCTATGACCATTATATCTTTACCTTTAGAAATATTGCAGGTACTGTCTGTGCGGTTATCGCTTTTGTAATAAGTATAATATATAAGAATAATGACAAGAAACTTGATGAAATTGAAGAAAAATAGTAGTATTGTATTTGCTGTTTATGAATAAGTGATTAAAAAATGGAGATTTAAGTTATGCCAATTACGATTAACAATTTTATGGGAAAAATAGGCTGGAATGCCAGAAAGTATTTACCAAACCTGGCAAGTAATGCATATTTAAAACTGCAGTTTTTTACCAGAGGCAAGGCTCAGAGAGCATATACAGATTATTTTATGAATGCAGATGAGGTTCCGCAGCCTAATGTTGTAAATATAGAGACTATAAACAGGTGCAATTCAACCTGCGCATTTTGTACTGCAAATGTACATGCTGAAAAAAGACCTCTTATGAAAATAGATGATAATCTTTATCGTTCTATTATTGATCAGCTTGCTGACTGGGGGTATAAGGGACATCTTACATTATACGGTAATAATGAGCCCTGGCTTGATACACGTATAGTAGAGTTTCATAAATACGCAAGAGAAAAGCTTCCGGACAGTTTTATCTTTATGTCTACAAACGGACTTATTCTTGATATAGACAAGGTTAATCAGATCAAGCCATATATTAATCAGCTTATTATAAATAACTATTCAATGGAGATGAAACTTCATCCTAATCTTCAGAAGATCTATGATTATGTAAAGTCTCATCCTGAAGAATATAAGGATCTTGATATCCAGATTCAGATGAGATATCTTCAGGAAGTTCTTACAAACAGAGCAGGAAGTGCTCCTAATAAACAGGCAACAGAAAAGGTTATTAAAGAGACATGTCTTTTACCATTTACAGATGCATGGATTATGCCTAATGGTAAACTGGGATTGTGCTGCTGTGATAATTATGAGGTTACTGATTTTGGTGATTTAAATACAACACCTCTTAAGGAAGCATGGTCAAGCCCTAAGATTATGGCAGCAAGAAAAGCCATTGCGGAAGGCAGACAGAAATACAAATTCTGTGAGCACTGTGATTTCATAGATGCAGGCTTTAGAATGCAGCTGGTTAAAAAGATTCTTGCAGGTGATATTGAAGGCGCACACAAAACCGGTGGTGAAGAAAAAAATAAATTGCGTAAAAAGTAAATTTTTAGGCAATGTAAATATAGTTATTTTAAGGAAGTAGTACAAAATGTTTGAAGATATGAACGAGCAAGAGGCTCGTGAACATATATTAAAAGAAGTTGCTGAATATTGTGATAAATTTCATCAGAAAAAGGAATATAAAAAGGGTGACAGAATGCCTTATGCTTCCAGAGTATATGATCATGATGAAATGGTGAATTTAGTAGATTCAAGTCTTGAGTTTTGGCTTACATCAGGTCGTTACACTGCAGAATTTGAAAAAAAGCTGGCCGGGTATCTTAATGTAAAATACTGTAGTCTGGTTAATTCCGGATCATCAGCTAACTTAGTGGCATTTATGGCACTTACATCACCTCTTCTTGGTGATAGAAGAGTCAAAAGAGGCGACGAGGTCATAACAGTTGCAGCAGGATTTCCTACTACTGTAACTCCTATTATTCAATATGGTGCCGTTCCTGTATTTGTAGATGTAACTATTCCTGAATACAATATTGATGTAGCAGAGCTTGAAAAGGCATTATCGGATAAAACAAAGGCTGTGATGATAGCTCATACTTTGGGTAATCCTTTTGATCTTAAGGCTGTAAGCGATTTTTGCAAGGCTCATGATCTTTGGCTTGTAGAAGATAACTGTGATGCTCTTGGTAGCAGATATGAGATAGATGGAACCTGGAAATTCACAGGAACAATCGGTGATATAGGAACATCAAGCTTTTATCCACCTCACCACATGACTATGGGAGAGGGAGGAGCTGTATATACAGATAATCCTATACTTAATAAGGTTATCAGATCTTTCAGAGACTGGGGAAGAGATTGCTCATGTCCATCAGGTATGGATAATCTTTGCGGTCACAGATTTGATAAACAGTATGGCGAGCTGCCTCTTGGTTATGACCATAAATATGTATATTCTCATTTTGGATATAATCTTAAGGCAACAGATATGCAGGCAGCAATAGGCTGCGCCCAGCTTGATAAATTCCCATCCTTTGTGGAAAAGAGAAAAGAGCATCATGAAATTCTCTTTAAGGCATTGGAAGATCTGTCGGATAAGCTAATACTTCCTGTTAAGACTGGGAAGTCAGATCCAAGCTGGTTTGGTTTTATGATTACCTGTAAGGATGAGGGTGACAGAGAAAAAATAGTTACTTATCTTGAAAAAAATGGAATCCAGACCAGAATGCTCTTTGCCGGAAATCTTACAAAGCATCCTTGTTTTGATGAGATGAGAGAAAAAGGCGAAGGCTATAGAGTAGTAGGAAATCTTGAAGTTACAGACAGAATTATGAAGGATACCTTCTGGATAGGAGTTTATCCGGGAATGACAGAAGAAATGCTTCTGGATATGGCAAAGGCTATTCATGAGGCGCTTAATCGATAAAATAATGCAGGATTAACTAATAGGATAAAATAATGAATAAGATAAAGAATGTGGTATCTGAAAATTGGTATAAACTGTTGGTTATGATATTTATAGTGGCTGTTTTCATCTTTTACACAGTAATCGGTGAGAACAGCTATATTGCTATACATGACAATCTGGATCTTTTTACCCCGCAGTTTCAGATGATGAAAAATGAAGGGATTTTCTTTGGATTTAATACAACAGCTCCTTTTTTACATGGGATAACACGTAATGGTCTTCCTTCTGAATTCTCACTATATACGGTTTTATATATGATATTTCCAAGCTTTACAGCTTATGTACTGGGATATCTTCTGAAAATTGTTATAGCTATTTGGTCATTTTCCCTAATGGTAAAGGATATTCTTACCAATGAAGGCTTAAATCCGTATGGAAATAAAAATTCATTACCTGTGAAAAAATCTATATCCAAAGATACTGACATTATAATTTGGATGTGCGGATTTGCCTATGGTATTTTAAATCTTTTTCCAACTTTTGGAATCCCTTTTGCATCAATACCTTTGGTGATTTATATTTTCAGGAACCTATACAGAAACCCTTCTGCAAAATGGTACGTAGCAGCTTTTCTGTATCCTTTTTTATCATATTTTTCCTATTTTGGAATGTTCATACTTGGGTATATAGTTCTTGCCATTATATGGTTATGGATAAGAGATGCTCTGATTTCCAAAGATGTAAAGGGTCCAAGGATATTTAAATTACACCTTTCTATTTCAATGCTCATAGGACTTATATTACTTGCTGCAGGCTGTGTGGTATTTGAGTACAGACTTTTTTCCATGATGCTTTTTAGTGATACACCTTCAATAAAGACCACCATGGTGGAAAGCAGCCTTTCCTTTAGGGATATGCTTATACTTATGGCAGATTCCTGGAAAAACGGAATGATGCATGCGGATGATGCTCATAAGTACATTGTATTTCCACTTTGTATTGTTTATTTTATTATTCTTAATACCTCTTATATAGTTAAGAAAAATATAAAGGGTATTTTCCGGGATTATTTTAATTTGTGTATGCTGCTTACTGTATTTAACAGCGCAGTGTATGGAATATATTACAACGAAGCTTTTAGAAATTTGATATGGACACTGGTACCGCCTCTTGAAGGCTGGCAGTTTAACAGAACAATATTTTTTAATCCCTTTGTATGGTATGCAGCTTTATTTATAGTGTGCTACAGACTTATAGATAAGGCACAGTATATATCAAACAATAAGGATTTATATAAGAGCGCTTTAATAAAAAGGACCTCGGGATTTATTAGGATAATGGTATTTGTTCTTCCTCTGATTTCTATTGCTGCAATTCTTTTGCAAAACAACAGATATAACGATCTTAGAAGTACAGCCTATGGTCAATACTATATGCTAAGGCATGATGGGCAAAAAACTGATAATTTAAGCTACGGAGAATTCTATTCGGTTAAGCTGTTTGATAAAATCAAAGACGACATAGGTTATGAAGAGGGAGAATGGTCCCTGGCTTACGGTTTGTATCCGGCAGTGCTTGAGTATAACAAAGTTGCTACTTTAGATGGATATTTAGGCTTTTATAGTCTTGATTATAAGGAAAGCTTTAGAAAAATAATAGCGCCGGCCCTGGAGTTATCTGAAAGCTCAAGAGCATATTTTGACGAATGGGGTGCAAGGTGTTATCTTGCTTATAGTACAGATCAAACTCCAAATATGGCTACAAAAAGTCTGACAGGTCTTGTAAGTGATGAGATTTATGTGGATACGGATGCAATAAAAGAGCTTGATGGGAAATATATATTCTCCAGAATTGATATTTCCAATGCAAAAGAACAGGGACTTTCTCTTATAGGTGCCTATAGTGACGAAAGCTCGCCATACACAATTTATGTATATGAAGTAGAATAAAGTCGCCTTCAAATAGCATATTTGCATGACTTTTGGAGCAAAGCGACAAAGAAGTATAAATGGAAGGAAGTTTGTAAATTGAAGGTAGTATTATTAGCCGGTGGTTATGGAACCAGGATAAGTGAAGAAAGTCATTTAAAGCCAAAGCCAATGATTGAAATAGGTGAAAAGCCTATTCTTTGGCATATTATGAAGGAATATTCCCATTGTGGTTTTAATGAATTTATTATATGTGCAGGATATAAACAGCATGTAATTAAGGAATGGTTTGCAAATTATTATTTATATAACTGCGATGTAACTTTTGATTTTTCAGATGATAATCATATGACAGTTCATAGAAATTCCGCAGAGCCATGGAAAGTAACTGTAGTGGATACAGGGCTTAATACCATGACAGGTGGACGAATTAAACGTATTAAGAAATATATAGGTGATGAAAGATTTATGCTTTCCTACGGGGACGGAGTCTGTGATGTGGATATGAACGATATTCTTAAATTTCATGAAGCACATGGAAAACTTGCAACCATAACGGCTGTTAATATCGGACAGAGATTTGGAACCTTAGAGATTGAGAATGGACAGATAACCTCCTTCAGGGAAAAAAATGAACTGGACGGAAGCCGCATAAATGCAGGATATATGGTTATGGAACCTGAGGTATTTGATTATATTGAAGGTGACAAAACTGTTTTTGAAAAAGAACCTTTAGAGCGTCTTGCTTCTGAAGGACAGCTTATGGCTTACAGATATGATGGTTATTGGCAGTGTATGGATACTAAGAGAGAGCACGATAAGCTGGAAGAATTATGGAATCAGGGAAATGCTCCCTGGAAAACATGGAAGGACTAAAAAACATACCGGTTCTGCAATAGGGTTTAAGCTACGGGCAGCTTTTTGGTCCTTTGTTATTGCAAGCTATTTATACTGCTTTGTGTTATAATTATTTTCATTGAAATATTTTGGAGGCTTTAAATGAACGGCGATTCTTTATATATAGTGATTCCTGCGTATAATGAGGAAGAGAATATTAAAAATGTAATAAATGACTGGTATCCTGTCATTGAAAAATATGGAAATGAAGATTCAAGACTTGTAATTATAGATGATGGCAGTAAGGATTCAACATATTCTATTTTAAAAAAGGCCATGGAGGAAAAACCAAAGCTCATAGGACTTACCAAAGCTAACGGAGGTCATGGTTCTACAATTCTTTACGGATATCACTATGCGCTTGATAATAATGCTGATTTTGTTTTTCAGACAGATTCAGATGGACAGACTCTGCCTTCGGAATTTGAACCTTTTTGGAATGAAAGAAACAACTTCGACCTTGTAATCGGTAATCGTAATAAGAGAGAAGACGGCTTTTCAAGAGTTGTAGTTACCAAGACTTTAAAGCTTGTTATTAAAATAGCCTTTGGAGAGAGTCTTACAGATGCCAATACTCCATACAGACTTATGGAAAGTAGTGTCCTTAGAAAAAATATAAAACATGTTCCTGACGATTTCTTTTTATCAAATGTACTATTGGCTGTAATATATAAAAGAAATAACCAGAGAATTAAATTTATTCCGATTACCTTCAGACCAAGACAGGGCGGAGTCAATTCCATTAACCTGAAACGTATTACAGGTATTGGAATTCAGGCATTAAAAGATTTCAGAAAATTAAATAAAGAAATCTGATGTAACATAATTATTTATTTGGAAAATAAATTATTGTTTAAGTGTTGATTCATCATTAGACAATATCTATGGCAAGTGCTAAAATACATTGTACGTTTGTTGATTTTACAAAAAAATAACGGGAGTAACTATGAAGAGAGTGCTTATAGTGGGAGCCGGACCTGCTGGTCTTACAGCAGCTTATGAGCTTCTTACAAAGGGAAAAGACATTGAAGTTGTAGTTTTTGAAGAGACTGAGAAGTTTGGTGGTATTTCAAGAACTGTAGATTATAAAGGAAACCGCATGGATATGGGTGGCCACAGATTTTTCTCAAAGGTGCCTGAGGTAAATGCATGGTGGAATGAAATGCTGCCTACTCAGGGAGCTCCATCCCATGATGATCTTATGCTTGAGAGAAAGTCAACTCTTAAGGCCGGTGGTCCGGATCCTGAGAAAACAGACAAAGTTATGCTGAAAAGACAGCGTGTATCAAGAATCTTCTTTAACGGTAAGTTTTTTGATTACCCAATTTCTTTAAAGCCGGAGACCTTTAAAAATATGGGACTTGGCACTACCATGGTTGCAGGTTTCAGTTACCTTAAAGCGGCTGTTTTCAAGAAAAAAGAAAATTCTCTTGAGGATTTTTATATTAACAGATTTGGTAAAAAGCTTTATTCAATGTTTTTTGAACACTATACAGAAAATCTATGGGGCAGACATCCAAGTCAGATAGACCCTTCCTGGGGCGCACAGCGAGTTAAGGGTGTATCCGTTATGGCGGTTCTTAAAAATGCCGTTCAGAAGAAAATCGGAAAAAAGAGTGATAAGGTTGAAACTTCACTTATAGAAGAGTTCAGCTACCCGAAACTCGGACCGGGACAGCTTTGGGATGTAACAGCTGAAAAGATCAGACACATGGGCGGTAAAGTTCTTACCGGATCCAAGGTTGTTGGTGTGAGAAAAGACGGAAATCATATTGTAGGAGTAACCTATGAACAGCATGGAATGACTCTTACAATGGATGGTGATATTCTTATTTCATCAATGCCTATAAAGGATCTTGTTGGCGGCATGAACGATGTGCCTGCAGATCCTGCAAGGATTGCAGCAGGACTTCCATACAGAGATTATATGACCGTGGGTGTTCTTATTCCTCACTTAAATCTTAAGAATCTCACCAATATAAAGACTGTCGGAAATATCGTTCCTGATAACTGGGTTTATGTTCATGACAGAAGTGTTACAATGGGACGTTTTCAGATTTACAATAACTGGTCTCCATATCTTGTTAAAGATCTTGAGCATACAGTATGGATTGGTCTTGAATATTTCTGTAATGAAGGCGATTCCATGTGGAGTATGACAGATAGCGATTTTGCTCAGATGGCCATTAAAGAGATGGTAACACTTGGTCTTATTGACAATGTTGATGAAGTTATAGATTCTCATGTTGAAAGAGTTAAGAAAGCATATCCTGCATATTTTGATACCTATGATGAAATGGATAAGCTTGTTGATTACCTTAACAGCATTGATAATTTATTCTGTGTCGGTAGAAACGGACAGCATAGATATAACAACATAGATCATTCAATGTGTACTTCCTTTGAAACTGTTAAAGCCATTCTTGCAGATTCAAATGATAGAAGCGCGGTATGGAGTGTAAATACCGAGCAGGAATATCATGAAGAAGAGTCAAAAGATGAAGTAGAAGTAGATTGATATTTATAGGAAATTACAGGGAAATGTGAGAGATACATATTTCCCTTTTTTCTTTTAAGGGGAAAATATGAACTTTGATAAAGTCAAACGTATATCATATTTAATCTTAATACTGTATTTTGTTAGCCTGATACCGGTTATTGTACTAAGCTTTTATAATTTTCCTTCAGCTGATGATTATTCTTTTGCCAGAGAGGCTCACGCTGCACTTGATGATGGAAAAGGGGTTGTAGGAGCGCTGATAGCAGTATTTGGAAGAGTATCAAATTTATATAAAACCTGGCAGGGAAATTTTTCAGGTGTTTTTATGATGTCTTTTACTCCTCTGATATCAGGCTGCGGAGCATATTTCCTTGGCACTGTTCTTACTGTTTCTATGCTGTCTTTTGGTGTGATTTCATTTTTCAATACATTATATGGAAAAGTATTTGGAATTGATAAAAAATCCATGTATGGCATTAGTGGAATAGTATTATTTATTGTCATTCAGTGTATGCCTCTTTCAGCCAGGGTAGAAGGTCTGTTTTGGTATAATAGTTCGATATATTATACCTTTTCCATGGGAGTTATGTTTTTCTATTTTTCCGGATTATTAAAGCTTATATATGAAAATACAGATAACAGAAAAACGGTTCCTTTACTTGTTTTTTCATCCTTTGTGGGAATTTATCTTGGAGGAACCAATTTTCTGACGGGAATTGTTTCTGTAATAGTTTCATTTGGGGTTATTGTATTACTGATAATGCCAAAAAAACTTAGCAGATTTGTAAATCTGCCTGAGTCCCAAAAGGCTAATATTATAGTTCCTGCTTTGATGATAATATTTTTTATTGTAAGTGTAATTGCTCCCGGAAATAGGCTGCGAGGAGAAAGTCTTGGTGGACTTGGAGCAGTTAAATCGGTTCTTGTATCCTATTACTATGTACTGGATATGGCTATTGGACAGTGGAGCAGTTGGATTGTCATCACTTTATTTATAATATCTTTTGTGGCATGGATTTGTATTTTTAAAGTAAACAATACCGAAAAAGCTATTAAATATCCTGTAATTATGACATTTATTCTTATAAGCCTTATTGCATCAACAATAACCCCTTCTCTTTTTGCCACTGGTAATATTGATGGCGGAAGATTACAGGCAGGATTTTGGATTGTTTATGTAGTGATGACAGAGATAATTATCAGTATATGGGCTAATGTTTTTTACCATAATATGATCATAAAAAACGAATCCTTTATCATGAAAATGGGTACAATGTTATGCTTGTTGTTCTTCCTTGGATCTTTGCTTAATATAGGTGTAGATAAAGAAGTCTATGTATTTACAGAAGCATTTTATGAACTTACAAGTGGTCAGGCATCAGCTTATGCTTTGGAAAATATAGAGCGAATATCAGTAATGGAAAGCTCAGAAGGTGAAGATATTGTTGTAGACAGACTGAATGTAAGGCCAAATCTCTTGTTTTATATGGACCTTTCAGATGACCCGCAGGAGTGGAGTAATACTGCAGTAGCAAAGTATTATGGTTTAAACAGTATAGCAGCAAAATAATTATTGAGTCATACAGGCAGGAATTTATAATGAGAGTTTTAATAATAAACAAGTTTTTATATCCTAATGGAGGATCGGAAACATACATTTTTTCCATTGGTAAACAACTTGAAAAAATGGGACATAAAGTTGAATATTTTGGTATGGAGCATAAAGGCAGAATTGTGGGGAACCATGCAGAAAGCTATACTGACGACATGGAGTTCCATGGAGGCGGCCTTGGTAAACTATTATATCCCTTTAAGATATTGTATTCTTTTGAAGCCAGAAAAAAGCTCAGGGTGGTTTTAAAGGATTTTAAGCCTGACGTTGTGCATTTAAACAATATCAATTTTCAGCTTACTCCATCCATAATTGATGAAATAAAGCATTTTAATAAAAATATTAAAATTATTTATACCGCTCATGATGGCCAGTGGGTTTGCCCGAATCATTTGATGCGTATTCCTTCTACCGGAGAAAGATGTACTAAATGTATAGATGGAAAGTATGGAAATTGCACTAAGAATAAATGTATACATAATTCAAAGGTAAAGAGTCTGCTGGGTACCATAGAGGCTGATCTTTATAAGCTTCTTGGTACATATAAAAAGGTTGATCTCATCATCAGTCCAAGCAGTTTTTTGGCAGATAAGCTTTCCCATAATAAGGCATTAAAGGGAAGAATTGTGGCTCTGCACAATTTTGTTGAGTATCCGGAAGAATATGTAGCAAACCCGAAAAGAGATTATGTTCTTTATTTTGGCAGATATGATGTGGAAAAGGGAATGAAGGTTTTAATTGAAGCCTGCAGGAGACTGCCTGAAGTGGATTTTGTATTTGCCGGTAAAGGAGACTATGAATCTGAAATAGAAAAGCTTGATAATGTCAAAAATGTAGGATTCAGAAATTCCACGGAAATTCAGAAGCTCATACAAAATGCCAAATTTACGGTTTTTCCGTCTATATGGTATGAGAATTGTCCTTTTTCCGTTATTGAGGCTATAATAAACGGAACTCCGGTTGTTGGGTCTAATCTTGGGGGAACACCGGAACTGATAAAAGATAAGGTCACAGGACTTTTGTATAATGCAGATGATGTGGATGAACTTACCACAGCAATAGAAAGTCTGTGGAGAGATGATGAGCTTTGTCAAAAGCTTAGTGCTGATTGCAGAAAGGAAGCTGCAGGCAAAACTTTTGATACTTTAGATGATTATTGTGAGAAGTTAGTTGGTTATTATGAAAAATAAGTTATGAACATCAGCATCCAGAGATTTTTATTACAGTATAA
>JAILBM010000252.1 GCA_024680925.1 Butyrivibrio sp. | reverse complement strand
AAGCCCCAAGTTCATATCCGCTTAAGTGTCTTTGTATCATGAGCCATATATATGACTCATGAGGACTATCATTTAAGCGGATATGAACTAAGGGTGTCCGACAAGCGGACAGTTCCTTATAACCCTTTAGTTCTCCTGATTATACCTGCTATGGACTTTGGTGTTATAAGTTCATAGTCTGTTCTGAATCCTGCGTTTTCATGAAGAGAATCGGTCAGCTGTGTCCTTGTATAGCTTGGGATATATCCGTGTTCGCCAACTTTAATACGGCATTACGGTATACAAGATTTTGAAATTTGCGCAAAAAAATAACCCATTACTGGGTTTCAAGGATTTTGGGTGTCAAACTTCCGGATTTGCAAAACATAATTGTGGGAGTTTTTTATGAATGTAACGATAATAAAAAGTGACAAAATATAATAAATATTTAATTTTATTATAGTGCAAATAATAATATAATAAGATAACGGAGTTTGGGGATTTCTATAAGAATTATCTATGTGAAAAAAGTTAATATCGACATTGTTTTGCGTTGGGGAAAATCAAAAATTGTGTGAGAGGGCAAAATTATGAATAAGAAACTAACGCAGGAAAGCAAAGGGAATTTCTTACAATCTGTCAAAGGTAAGATACTTTTGATGGGTGTTCTTGGTATTGCCGCAGCACTGATCATTGGTCTGGTTGGCATGACATCCATTAATAAAAACGGTCAAAACAGCAAGATTGTAACTCTGGTCAATGAAATCAGTGTATTACAGTCTGAAAATCTCGCCAATGATGCCTTGTATCAATACTATGTCGATGAAAACTATCTTGCCACGACTCTTTCAAATCTTGATGCAATGGAAGAGAAGGCTCTTGCTTTAAAGAGCATTTCAGGTCAGTCCTACACAAGTTTAGTTGATAATATCCTGGAGAGAATTGAACAAAATAAGACTAATTACAGCCAAATACAGCAAATTCATACTACACGAGGCTATGATCAGTCTATAGGAAAATACAATGAATTTATAAATGCCAGTACAGATCTGTCTACAAGCTTTGCAAGCCTTGTAAACAATAATGACTGGGTAGAAATACCATGGATCGTAAATACCTTTGGTGTTGAAGGTGAAGAGGTTACTGTCGATGGTAAATCCTATACAAAGGTTATATATAAAAATGAACTTCCTATTGTGGGAAAGCGTAATAACCTGGTTATTCGTGTTGGTGGAACCTTCACTTATAAGGGTGAGTATTATGTTAAAAATGTTAAGCTTATAAACGGTAGCGAAGAGGTTCCTGTGGATCTGACACTTTGCGAGACTTTAGATAAATCCGGTGATGGACTTGTAGACGCAGAGTTTTCTGACTTTGACGGAGACAGAGCCATCAAGGTTACAGCCAATTACAATGCCGAAAATGCAAAATGGGAAGAAGTATCGACTACCTTCAGTGTACAGACTTATGATATGGAAAATTATCCTATGGTAGAGTATGAGATATATTTTGATTCCTCTGCTATAGTACCTGATTTTGGATATAATTACGGTGGTGCGGTATCAGGAGTATACAGCTTTGCATCAAGCTTAAATAATCTGGACAATCAGGTCATATCTTACAGTAAGCTGGTAGTAGAAGGTAAAGATGTTACAGAAAGTCTTGCTTCCATAGAAGCGCTTTTTGCCGAATTAGAGGAAAATATTCCTAAATATACTACAGATCCTGCTCTGGCAGAGGCTTCCCTTGGATACCTTACCACCAAAAAAGCATTATTTGATGAATTAAAGACAATTGATGCAGAGACACTTGCCATTAAAGCTGATAATACTGTTATTAACACAGAACTGAGTGATTTATGTGAAAAAGTACAAAGTGAAGCAACAGCAAATATGAATGCTGTACAAAATAGTGTTACTGCCATTATCACCTTTGTGCTTATAATAAGTATTGTTGTCCTTATCCTTATCCTGATAAGGGTAAGCAGTGGCATTAATAAAAGCGTTAAATCCTTCCAGAAGGCTATTGATAAGATTACTTCCGGAAAGATTTCCTATAGGGCAGATGAGAGAGGCAAGGATGAATTTGCCATGTTTGCCCATAGCTTAAACAGTTTCCTTGATAATCTTGAAGAAACTATTACCAAGGTAAAAAAGATGACGGATGTACTGGCACAGTCCGGAGTATCATTGGAGGAAAGTGCATCAAAAACTACAGTAGTAGCAAGTGAAATCAATAATACAATAAGTGAAATATCAAAGGGCGCAGGCGAGCAGGCCAAGGATATAGAGATTTCTTCCAGAAGTGTTCTTGAAATCGGAGATAACATTCAGCAGATTTTGGGTAGTGTTTCTACTCTTTCGGAAAAATCTTCGGAAATGAGTGAAAATGGCAAAGCCGCCACAAGTAATATGAGTACCCTTACAAAATCCAGTGATTCAACTAATTCTGCATTCGAAAAGATTGTAGAACAGGTTAATAAGACAGATGAATCTGTTGGTAAGATTCAGGATGCTGTAAGTCTTATTTCATCAGTAGCCAATCAGATAAATCTTCTGTCACTTAATGCCAGCATAGAAGCGGCAAGGGCAGGAGATGCAGGAAAAGGATTTGCTGTTGTAGCAAGTGAAATTTCAAAGCTTGCCGAGCAGACTAATAATTCAACTGCAATCATAGAAGATATTATTCATGGATTGTCAGAAGAATCAAATCGCACAGTAGCTACAATCAATGAGGTTACAGAGCTGATCACGGATCAGAAAAACAGTATTGATTCAACCAATGATATGTTTGAAGGCGTAAGTGTCGGAATAGACTTTACAAAAGAAGCTGTAGCTACAGTCCTGATGCAGGCTCAGGCTTGTCAAAAAGCAGGTGAAGGTGTTGTTGATCTTATGACAAATCTTTCAGCCATATCAGAAGAAAATGCTGCTTCTGCAGAAACTACTTCAACTGCCATGATGAGACTTAATGATGAAACCACAAGACTTGCCGAGACATCTGCAGAACTCAAGAATCTTGCCGATACCTTAAAAGAAGATCTGGCATTCTTTGAAGTAGAAGGCTGACAGGCATTTAGAATATCGATTGATATATATAGATATCCAAAACAGGAGTCTTCGGCTCCTTTTTTGCTTATTTATAGAAACTAGTCGTATTATATATAGCGATAAAAAATACAGTTTGAAGACAACTGTCAGGATCGGAGATATGTTTTTTTACCATGAAAAAACTGAATCTAATAGCTGCCATAAAGAATTATCTTTATAAGGCCAGCACCAGTAAAAAATTCATACTCTTTTATATAGTCGGTGTTATCATACCAATTCTGGTCATTGATGCACTTATTTTGCATACCCTTTTTAATGCGGGAAGAGAAGCAAGAAATGCACAGTATCTGGATGCCGCAAGGACAGTGGAATATACCCTTACAGATATGTTTGATGATGCGGATGACATAGTAAAA
>JAILBM010000213.1 GCA_024680925.1 Butyrivibrio sp. | reverse complement strand
ACGGAACAGCTCTGACTTATTCTGTAACAGGCTCAAGTGTAGATAAATATGAAATGTCGGTATCAGGCTATACCATTACTTATAGCTATGATCCATATACGGATATAACCTTTGTTCTTGATGCCGGGGACGGGGTAACTTCCGGCAGCAGCTTTGATTTTAGTGTTACTTATAATGATGGGACGACATCTTCAACAAGTACTTCAAGTTATGAGGCAGGTTCAAGTACAAGTATAAGTGATGTGGTTGTGGGAGGTCAGCTGACCTTCACACTTTCCTCAGACCTTACGGATTATTATGATATAACCTACGATACCTCCTTCCCATATACTATTGAAAAGGATGGCGTAATAACAGCAACTATTTCCAGAAAGGCAGTTACCCTTACTGTGGTTACAGTGGCGGGCGATAGCTTTAGTGCACAAAGATCACCTTCTATAACTGTAAATGCAAGTGTGGCATCCACTACCACAACTGACTCTGCCGCTAAGGTTAAGCTTTCAGGAAAGGGTGTTCAGAATACAATAATTACTTTAAGTGATTATGTTGGTGCAAGTTATTCTGTAGGTATAGATAAAACAAGCAGCGACCTGAATTACTATAATGTAAGCCTTTCAGGCAGCAGTGGAACTTTGGAGGAAGATACCACAATAGTAGTAACCCTTACAAGAAAGACAGCTACCATGAATGTCAGTGTCATAGCCGGTAATGATTTTGCCAAAGGCAAGGTCCTTTCAGATGCTGTTAGCATTACTGTAACAGATGGAAGCTTTGATACTTCTCCAAGTTCAAGTCCGTATGATGTAACTCTTGGTGAAACAGATGCTGAGGTGAAGGTTCTAAGTAATAATGAGCAGCCTATAGGAGCTACCTATAAAGTTACTCTTGATGAAGACATTGAGGATTACTATGACATCGAAATCAGTTCACCGGATGCGGCATCTGTTTCGACTTCAAGTGTAGAAGGTACAGTTATATCAGGAGAAAACAATATAGTTATAACCCTTACCAGAAAGACGGGAGTTATAAGTGTAACGGTATATAACAAGGTTAACAGCGGTACTTTATCAGCAATAACAGCAAGTGATGATATAGATATTACCATTACGGGAACAGAGGATGACGGAGATAGTATATCTATTGAAGAAGAGTCATTTACAACACCTAGCACTGCAGGTAAGAGCAGCCTTATATATGTTCCTACAGGAACCTATGCCATAACCCAGACTATGCCGTCCATTACCTCAGGTCATACTGTCGACACAGCCTATACTCTTAATTCAAATACAGTCAGTGCTCTGTCAGGTATTACAGTTACAACAACAAGTACAGCTCTTAGTCCTCAGGCAGCGGTAATCACTAATACCTATACAATTCCGGATACTACTCTGGTTATTAAGTTTAAGTTTGCAGATGATCTTGTAGTAGATGATTCCATAATGGAGGGAATAATCATAAATTATGTGGATAGTGAAGGAAATGATGTTGATACTTCACTGGCAGGATGTACAGCCTCATCAACAGGTACCTATACAGTGCTTCAAACAGAAATATCTGCAGGAACAATTTCCTTTAGTCTGGAACTGGATACTTATTTAAGTCAGATCATGGAATGGGGCAGCAGCACGAGATATCAGTTTAATATGGGTTCAAGTGAATCCTCTGTTAAAGGTACTATAGCTGAAAAGACAGTACCTGTCGGAACAGAAAAGCTGACCATTACCTTTACAGGTGAGCTGTTATTTAAGACACCGACAACTTATACGGATTCATATCTGTATATCGGTGATAGTTATAAGTCATTAAATCTGGTTTCTCAGCCAGCTGCGTGGGGTAACGGAGATGGAAGAGAAGACGGAGAGGTATACATTAAAAAGAGCGGTAATAGCGATTACAATATGTATTTCTGGTATTACACAGGTTCAGGCTCAACTACAAGTACCAGCAGTAGTGATTACAGCTGCGTAACCTTGCAGGGATTTAGTTATAGTGCAGCCTCTACCAATCGTTATTACACCTATGATATAAGCAGTCTCAAATATCAGCAGGTTAATTATAACAGTGGAACTGTATCCTATGAAGGCTCTGCAGGAGCAGGTCAGATATGGTATTACAAGGGTGTTTATTATGTACAGATTTCAACAGCTACTTCAGGAACCTTTAGTGAAAGTGAATTTTCTACTACTTCAACAATAATGAAGGTACTCACAGTCAGCTGATTTATATGGACTGTTTTTATACAGGAAGCTACCTGCCTTTTGGCGGGTGGCAGCTTACAATCATAAGGATTTTAAATACAGTAAAGAATAGAAATATGGAGGATAGGTATATGAACATTGACCAACAGCTTATATCACTTCTTCAGATAGCAAAAGACAATAATGCTTCTGATCTTCATATAGCTGCAGGTTCTCAGCCAAGATACAGGATTCATTCTAATCTTGTAACTCTTGACGGGCAGGGTATGCTGACTTCTGAGGATACAAGAAGGCTTCTTTATAGTCTTTTGGATGATATGCATCAAAGAGAGTTTGAAGAATTTGGTGAAACTGATCTTTCCTTTGGAGTGGATGGTATCGGACGATTTCGTGTAAATGTATATAGCCAGAGAGGCACCTGTTCTGCAGCTATAAGACTTATGAGTTCTGTCATACCCGATCCTGAAAAACTGGGACTTCCACCATCAGTTATAGAGCTTGCAGATAAACACAGCGGCCTTGTACTGGTAACAGGGCCAACGGGTTCAGGTAAATCAACTACCCTTGCTGCACTTTTACAGAGAATTAATAATACAAGAAATGCTCATATAATAACTCTGGAAGACCCTATTGAGTATTTATATCAAAATGATAAGTCTCTTGTGGACCAAAGAGAAGTTGGACAGGATACCAAGTCCTTTGGTAATGCCTTAAGAGCAGCACTTCGTGAAGATCCTGATGTAATACTTGTGGGAGAAATGCGTGATCTTGAAACCATAAGTACTGCAGTTACAGCTGCTGAAACAGGACATCTGGTTTTTTCAACACTTCATACCATAGGAGCTGACTCTACAATAAATCGTATAGTGGATGTTTTTCCCGAAGGACAAAAGGATCAGATACGAACACAGCTTGCAGTAGTTATGGAAGCGGTTATTTCCCAAAGGCTTGTACCAAAGGCAGACGGAACGGGAAGAGTTGCCTGCATGGAAATAATGCACTGTACCCCGGCTATCAGAAGTCTTATTAGAGAAGACAAGACTTACCAGATTCCAAGTATCATTCAGACCAGTAGACAGCTTGGCATGATAGGTATGGATACATCTTTGGTGGAAGCTTACCAGAAGGGTATTATTTCAAGAGAAGCTGTTATGGAATATGCTGTAGATAAAAAGGAAATGGAAAATAAACTTGGGCCCGGCGGATCGGCAGCAGATCAGATGACAGGCTTTGGCGGCAGAGGAAAAGGCGGACTGTTTGGATTGTAAATATAGCCGTGATATTGGCACTGCAGCGAAGCTGCTTTTAAATGGCTTGTTTTCAGGATTTTTGACATGGAATGGCAAAAATCTATGACTTTTTGTCGCTTTGCTCCAAAAGTCATGCAAATAGGCCATTTGAAGGCGACTAACGTCGCAGGGCCTTTTTGCCTCTTGAATCATGTTCTTACGAAACCCGCAGTAAATGCGGATTTCTGTAATTAATGTACAAGAAAACATAGCATATTAAGAAAAAATAGAAAATGCTATACAAATTCCCCATATTTGTATAGCATATTGTGGATTAGCAATAATATGCTATACAAAATGGAAGAAAATAACTGATTTTATGAGAAAATGTATAGCATTTGAGGAATAATAAAAAAATGCTATACACATTTAACTTAAAACATACTTTTTTTTATACATTAGTAGTCTAAATAATGATACTCGATAATTATTGTCAATATAAAGACAATATGTTTGCTGAAATGTGCAAATCTCAAAATGCTTCACTATATTTAATGAACCATTTTATGAAATTAAGTGATATTTTTTGTAATTAAAGCAAAAGTCACGCAGCCTGTTTGGACTGTAACAGAGATTTTATAAGGTTTTTACAAATCGGGCAAGTTATAAACAAACGCTTAATTATACATTAAAAAACCTAAACATTGAACATTTATGAAAAATTTTGTATTAGAATGTAGCTAAGTTAAAAAGGCAATTTTTTTGCCGATATATATTATAAGAAACTACACATCTCTATACGCTGAAAACGAAAACTACGATAAGCGAAAAATGTGTAAAAAACAATTCCACAACGAGGAGGAACGAAAAGATTATGTTCAAAAAACTAAATGACTTAAGAAAAGATAAGAAAGGCTTTACCCTTGTAGAACTCATCGTAGTTCTTGTAATCCTTGCTATTTTGATGGCAGTTCTCATTCCTGCACTTCTTGGCTGGATTGATAAAGCCAGAAATTCACAGATTACAACAAATGCCAATGCGGCACTGGTAGCAGCACAGGGACTTGCTGATGAGTACTATGGAACAGCGACAACACCTACAGCTGATGGCTGCGAAGCTTATATTACAGTGGACAAAATTAAAGCTTTAACAGATATTGAAGAAACATTTACAATTAACTTAACACTTGGATCATCCGGACATGATATATGTATAATACAAACATTTGAGTATACTTCATCTAGTTTGAGTAAAACAGCATCATGGACTATTGATACTGGTACATGGACTGTTAATTAATTATTATCGTAAATTTAGTTGAAATTTTAATAACTTTAATAATAGCTGAATAAACTATTTAATAACCTCCGTATCATCTGGTACGGAGGTTATTTTATGGTGCGCCTAGCGGCGCACGTTTCTAACGGGTTTAAGTCCCGAATCCGCCCGGTAGTGGGAAGGATATAGCCGAAAGCAAGGGTATGCGAAAGCGCATAGGTCATTCAATCGGA
>JAILBM010000201.1 GCA_024680925.1 Butyrivibrio sp. | reverse complement strand
TATTTAAAACCAATGCCCCTGAATCCAAAACCCTTGTGTTAAAAAGAAGTACAACAAAAACCAAAGTATTTATCAAACACAGGACTCTTTTTACTATTCGATTGGAAAATATATTGCTTTTTAAAATATACTTTCTCATAGGCTCCATCCCTATACTTTTTAAAGAACTTTATTTTGTAACTGTAAACTTCTTTCTTACATCCTTATAAGAGATTGAACTTTTACCATCTCCACCGTCATTAACGTGCTTTCCGTATCCGACTATACCTTCAATGCCATCTGCATAACCTTCCTGATCATCTACCACAACTCTGCACCACTGATCTGCCCACTGATTAATATTGGCATGTTCCCAGCTAATTCCAAGATAATCAAGTATAAGTCCCAAAGCTCTGGTGGAACCGGCACAGGAATATTCTCCTGCCACGAAAACACCGTAAGCTGTTCTGTACACCTGTCCTGTAGTTACATAGGTTCCTCTGTCACAGTATGCCTTAACTACACCTGCGGCATAAGCCACCTTTTCTACATCTGTAACAACGATTTCTTCCTCATCTTCGTCGTCTTCATCTTCATCCTCATCTTCCTTCTGGCTTTCAATATAGGCTGCAGCTCCTGCATTTATTCCGTCTGCTATCTGTTTTGCAATGGATCTGGCCTGTACTTCCTGACTGACTGTCATACCACCATTATCATGATTTTTGATTATAGGGATTACCGCTACTGCCTCTTTTCCCGTAGGAACAACATAATCTGAGTTATTACCAAGAAGCCTGTTGGCTACCCTGTTTTCGGATTTTCCAAGAAGCACATAGTGTTCTATAAGCTTTGCTCCGTCTGCCCCAAGGGCTGCCTGAAGATCGGGATAATTAAGATAATAATACAAAGGATTATATTCACTGCTATAATTAACTCCGTTGTAGGTTCTGGTAGCTTTAGACAGGGTTGTATAAATATCTGCTGCATAGGATTTACTTTTTAGTGTGCAAGGATTAAAAGAAGAAACGCATAATGCCATACAAAGTAACATCAGCATCAAAGTTCTGCGCCATATTTTTGACATATAAAACCCCCTTAATTTGATTTCACGTTTATATTATCAGTTAATATTCTGATATCATTTTTCATTTATCATATTATCGGCATACCGTTTATTATTTATTAGTTAAATTTTTTTATTTTTGAAGGTCTATATACATAAAAAATCCCCCGGAGCAGCTTCAGGTTATGTAAATAGCCTTTTTTGCCCCGGAGGATTTTGTAATATATTTATTTATCAAATATCTCTTTATTTACCTATAGCAGGAGTCCAGTAAGTCTGATTATATATGTCGGTAAACATATAAGCCTCTATACTGTCTTCTCCTATAAGTGTGTAGCTTACAAGCATATCGCCCTCCACAGTCATCTGTTCTCCAAGATAATAACTGTCCTGAAATTCACCGTCATAGGAATAATAATCACAGAGGAAATCCAATGTATCCCCCTCCTGAAGGTCAATAAGACCTCTGGAAACAGTCTGGGTTATATCTGCATCATAATCAGGATCTGCACCAGCAATATAACCGTCAGGATTATCACTGTCATGTATTACTATGAGATTTACTCTCTCTCCATTTAAAAGAGCCGGAACATAACCTGTCATGGTATATTCGTCCCCATTCTCTATAGTATCCATATGGTGATATGCAACAGGCTGAGAATTGATTGAGAGCCATGCTTTATCCATATCGGCAATAAGACTTCCGTCATCTGCAATGTCAAAGAGATTATCCTGTCCAAGATCAATATATCCTGTTCCGTCGTCATAGTACATACACAAATCTACTGAATGAACAAGGCTCCACTGTTCATCTGTCATTGGAAGATAATAATTGCCTTCATCATCCACCTGCCAGGTAAGAGCAGATGCATCAAACTGATTGGCTGTTATATATTCTGCCTGAGCCTGACTGTCAAGTGCTCTTCCGGACATAAATTCCGTATTCGAACTGTCGAGACCTGTGATTCCTCTTCCACTGGATGCAAACATTGAAACGAGCTGTGCTATAGTCTCTAAGGTTTCAACACCTGAATATGCACTTCCGGATCCTGCTCCAGATCCAAGAAGCATATCAAAGGCAGAAGAACTGCCTCCTGTTGCTACCTGTCCCGATACTTCAAGAGAAGCAAACTCTTTTATACAATCAGAATATTCATCATCAAGACCTATCTGATCATAGGTTGAAACTGCTGTATCTACTGAGGAAACCTTTTTATAAGGGAAGTAAATAGAAATACCGTAAGCATTAGTCATATTGCTTGAAGTTCTATTATACTTAACTGCAGAAAGAAGTGCATCAGCAAGGGCATTACTTTCTTCTGTTCCGATGCTCTGGGCAAATTGAACCAGATCGATCTGGTCTATTCTTGAGCTTTGAGCAAACTCCCTAGCTCCGCTTCTTGCATCGGATACTGCCTTATACTCGTTATTCTTGATCATCTCCGTTGTGCTGCTTGAAAAGGCTTTAAAGCTATCCGGCACAGTGCTTTCAAGCTCTGCAAGGTCAACAATGGATAAGGTTGCCTTTTGGCCCTGGCAGGTTCTTGCACATTCATCAACAAAATCATCAATAATATACTTTCCAAGCTCCAGACTGGAAAGACTTGTATTATTATTGAGCTTAGTCAGCCAGTTGGTGTAATACCATCCAATACCGGGCTCCGTTTCTTCAGATGCGATTATATAATCCGCATAAGCAGAAATCATAATATCTGTTTCAACCGTTGCCATAAGGCAGGTATCGAATCCTATAACATCAAATTTCATATCTGCATTTTTAAGTGCAGTATTTATTCCGGCCAGTGACATAGAGCCACTTCTTGGATTTTTTTCATCATATCCGTAACCTGATAGTGAGCCACCACCATGATCCCAGAATATAAGCATATTTCTGTTGGCAGGATAATTACTCTTACAGTACTTAATAAAGCTTGTAAGATTATCCGGGTCTGTCATGGCAGCCGTTCCGGCATTTTTTTCCAAAAGAGTCATTTGACCACCGGAAATCTTATAAATCTGATTTACTGAGCTGCTGACTACGTTATTTCTCCATGAAGAACATCCACCTGTGAATACAATGAGATTAAGGTTGCTGTTAGTAACTGTAGCTTTAAGCATTTCATTAAGATCATTGGTAGCCATTCCGCTTCTGGATTCAAGATCAGTACCACACATATATACCATGATGGTAAATACATCACTTCCATCACCATATATTGTTGTATATCTGTCCCTTGCTGTAGCTGCAACATCTGTTGAAAGCTTTCCTGTATTGGCTGTACCTGACCATCCTGTTGTTGTTCCGCTTACATTACCAAAAAGAGAGGCATAGCTTCCAAGAGAGCTTAAAGAGCTGTATCCTCCGGATGAGGTGTTGCTTGAAGTATTATTTTGTCCATTTATGCTGCTTCCGGTTGTCTGGGTATAAGTAGTTGTATCGTAGGATGTGGTATCGTACTGTGTTGAACCTCCTCCAAGAAATGTAGATAAGCCTCCACCGCCTCCAAGCAAAATAACTATAGCAATAATCGCAATCTTCAAAAGTCCACCGCCACCTGTCCTGTTTGGTCCGCTTCCACTTCCTCCACCGGAAAGCTGCTGGCTTTGATCAATACCATTCCCGCCCATAAATGAGCCCTTACCCACCGGTCCCTGTCCGGTTCCGCTGCCTCTTTTATGGACACCCTTTCCGCCTTCTGTAATATTTTTTTGTTTACTTCGTGGTTTATCTGCCATCGATTAAAATCCTCCCCATGACTTTAGAATGCGTAATTCTGATTTGAATTGTAACGCTTTTTCATAAGAACATTTTATCATTAAAATAGGGATTTGGTATATCAGGATATTAATATAGATAGTTTTGGGCTATAGATTAAATTTGATAAATATATACACCAAAAAAGATGAGCCTTGGAATCGGTAAAGCATCGCTACCTTTTCTGTGCTCATCTCTTACTTTTCGTTTGTACCTCGATCGGTGAAGCCTTCGCCGCCTCTCTTGGTTTTAATTTGCTGATACAATTTCCTCGGTTGATGAAGCCTTCGCCATCTCACCTTTTTGATTTTTCTTTTCTTCGATAATAGGATTTCGGTCCAGTGAAGCCTTCGCCGCTTTTCCTACTCCCTTTATCAATTATTTTTTTGTTTCGTCTGTTGTTAAATATATAATAACCAAATAATAGATAATTGTCAATACGATTTTTGTATTTTATTATTATTGTCTGAAT
>JAILBM010000191.1 GCA_024680925.1 Butyrivibrio sp. | reverse complement strand
TATCTTTTTAAATACCATCTAAATAATAATTATAACGTTACCTTTTTAAATGCTTTCTTACCTTTTTTAACAAGAATTCCTTCATTAAAGACATCTTTTTCATAAGATGCTTTAACATCCGTAACCTTCTCTTCACCAAAGGTTACACCACCCTGTTCAACAGCTCTTCTTGCTTCACTTCTGGTATTGCAAAGGCCTGCAGAAACAAGTACCTGTAAGATATCAACCTTGCCGTCTCTAAAGTCCTCTTCCTTAAGCTGAGCTGTAGGAACGTTAGCAGCATCACCGCCACCGGCAAAAAGAGCCTTTGCAGCAGCCTGAGCTTTATTAGCCTCTTCTTCACCATGAACCATCTTTGTAAGCTCAAAGGCAAGGATTTCCTTAGCTTCATTAAGCTTGCTATCCTGCCATGTAGCCATCTCATCAATCTGCTCAAGCGGAAGGAATGTAAGCATTCTGATACATTTCATAACATCAGCATCTCCAACATTTCTCCAGTACTGGTAGAAATCATAAGGTGATGTCTTGTCAGGATCAAGCCACACTGCATTACCTGCTGTCTTACCCATCTTCTTACCCTGTGAATCTGTAAGAAGTGTAATAGTCATAGCATGAGCATCCTTACCAAGCTTACGACGAATAAGCTCTGTACCGCCAAGCATATTAGACCACTGATCGTCACCACCAAACTCAAGATTACAATTGTATTCCTGGAACATGTGATAAAAATCATAGGACTGCATGATCATGTAATTAAATTCAAGGAAACTAAGTCCCTTTTCCATACGCTGCTTGTAGCACTCAGCACGAAGCATGTTATTAACTGAAAAACAAGCACCAACCTCGCGAAGAAGTTCGATATAGTTAAGGTTCATAAGCCAGTCGGCATTATTTACCATTAAAGCCTTACCATCAGAGAAATCAATGAATTTCTCCATCTGTCTCTTAAAGCACTCAGCATTATGATCGATGTCTTCTCTTGTGAGCATCTTACGCATATCTGTACGTCCTGATGGATCACCTATCATTGTTGTACCGCCACCAATAAGAGCAATAGGCTTATTTCCGGCCATCTGAAGTCTCTTCATAAGTGTAAGAGCCATAAAATGTCCTGCTGTAAGAGAATCTGCTGTGCAGTCAAAACCAATATAGAAAGTAGCCTTTCCATTATTAATAAGGTTCTTGATCTCTTCTTCATTAGTTACCTGGGCAATAAGTCCTCTTTTTTGTAACTCTTCGTAAATAGTCATTTCTATCCTCCTTGTGTTTAGTGCCGGGACTTTACATGCCAAATATGCAATAAAAAAGTCCCTTGCACTCATTATTTGAATGCAAAGGACGTGAAATCACGTGTTACCACCTTTGTTTATGCATAAATCACTTTATGCACCTCAGTAAGTACAGAGAAATCACATTTCTCAATACTCTTCCGCTTTAACGGCCGGAACTCCGTCATCGTCTACTAAATCCTATTAATGATAATTCCACGATGCAACTCACAGAGGTATTCATGTTCAGGCTGTTTAAAACCTCACACCAACCGGTTTCTCTCTGAAAACAGTATCTGATCACTACTTATTCTGATCAAAGTTTTTTTCATAAGACTTATTTTAATTTTACAAATAAAAAAAGTCAACATGCAAATATGATTTTTGGCATACTTCCCTTAAATCACAAAATTTCATTTGTTGCTGTTTTATTATCAAAAACATTTGCAGTATATTTATTGTTTATGATATATTAACCACTTAGCTATTTATTACTAATAATATATGTATTAAGATAAAAAAGGCATTGATTTACACCTGAATAACAGGTGTTTAACTGAGGAGATTATTATGGAACTTGATATGACTAAAGGAAAACCCTTTCCCATTATTTTAAAATTTATGTTTCCCTTGTTTTTGGGTAACCTTTTCCAGCAGCTTTATAACATGGTGGATACTATTATAGTTGGACGCTATGTCAGTGAAAATGCTCTGGCAGCCGTAGGTTCAACGGGAACTATTATGTTCCTTGTTCTGGGATTCAGTCAGGGTCTCACTACGGGCTTTACGGTTCTTACTGCCCAGTCCTTTGGAGCTGGAGACATGAAAAGAGTAAAAAGAAGTGTTGCCAACGGCATCATTCTTTCTGCCATCGTTATAGTTGCCATGACTATAATCAGTGTAGCAATTATGGACTTTTTACTTAGACTTATGAATACACCGGAGGATATTTTTGATGATGCCAAGACCTATATTGTTACAATCTGTTATGGTATCGTGGCAAGTGTATCCTATAATCTGTTCTCTTCATTTTTAAGAGCAATAGGAAACAGTAAGGTTCCACTTTATTTCTTAATGTTCTCAGCAGGATTAAATGTAATATTTGACCTTATATTTATTATAGGCCTTAATATGGGAGTTATGGGTGCCGCCCTTGCTACAGATATATCGCAGGGCATTTCAGCTATAGGTTGTGTCCTTTACATAATTAAAAAGGCTCCTCTGCTTTGGCCGGATTCCGGAGATTGGCATTTAAATTCCAAAGACACCTCTCATCAGATGGGTGTTGGTATGCCAATGGCTCTTCAGTTTGGTATTACTGCTTCCGGTACAATGATAATGCAGTCAGCAATAAACCTCTTTGGTTCAACTGCAGTTGCAGCTTATACAGCAGCTTCAAAGCTTAATAATCTTCTTACACAAGGATTCCCTGCCATGGGTCAGACAATGGCTACCTACTGTGGCCAGAACTATGGAAAAGGCGATTTTGAAAGAATTCATAAGGGTGTTAAATCAGCTCTTTTGACAAGTACAGCTTATTCCATTATAGGTGCAGGTCTTGCAATAATTCTTTTGCCTCATATATTGGGAATATTCTTCGATGCCAGCGTCGATATAAGTGTAATGATGCCCTATGCTAAGCCTTACGTTTACTTATGCATCATGTTTTACATACCACTTGGTTTTATATTTATATTCAGAAATGCCATGCAGGGATGCGGATATGGACTTTTACCGATGCTGGGCGGATTTGTAGAACTGTTTTCAAGGCTTATAATGGCTGCCGCTGCTATCAAAACCATGAATTATATCCTTGCAGCAGCCTGCGATCCTTCAGCTTGGCTCACAACAGGAATATTTACAGGAGTCTGCTATATATTTGTAATAAGAGATGTCACAAAGAAAATGCAGGCAAACAAAATTGAAAACACATTGTAAATATTATAAAAATGCCCCTTTTACCTAAGTCTGGTAAAAGGGGCATTTTATTCTAAAACTATTTTATTAAGCATCAAAGTCTACATGGTAAACTTTGTCACCATCATGAATATCGATAAAATGCAGATCAAAATCTTTATCCATAACATCCATCTGACCTTCATAATATACATCATCTGACTTTTTGATCATAAATACGTAAGAACCGTTTTCCTTTGAATCAGCCTGGTCGCTTACTTCATCATAAAATTCATTTCCATCAATTTTTTCAGGATAACCTGAGGCTTTTATCTTATCTTCAATCAGCTTATATAATTCTTCCATAAATATTCTCTCCTTATCTTCCTCAAATAATATTAACATAAATAGAAGAATTTCATAGTCAAATGTTTATAATTAAATTATGAAAAATAGGATGAATTTATGAAAACAGTAAAACAAAAAATATCAAAGTCTATATATTAAAAGTCTTCTTACTAATAAAGCTATTAATAAATCATTATCATGCAAGCATCTTATGAAGAGTTTTCTCAAGAGCCTTCAAAATAAGGAATGTAACTATAGTATCAACAGGGAGCATAATTGCATTTGATACAATTCTTGAAGGTATAAGTGCAATAAATCCTTTGCCATATAACATATCAAGCCAGAAGGTATTAAGCACTACATTGATAAACAACTTTACAATAAGCTCTGCAACAAATATTCTTACTATGCTGACAGGTTTCTTGTAAAAAGCAGCACCATATACAAGGCCACCAAGAAATGCACTGATCGTAAATCCCGGAAAAAATGGTCCGTCAGGAGCAATAAGATATTTGATAACATCCAAAGATGCACCAAAAATACTACCAATTGCAGGTCCAAACATAAGATCTACAATTTTGTTAGGAATTGATGAAAAGCCCACCTTAATATACGGGCCGATTCTAATGGTTGTAACATAGCTAAGCACAATGGCAAGCGCACACATCATGCCACAAAAAACAACCACTTTCAGTTTCTGGAATTCATGTAAGGAACTGATCCAGAGACTTTTTACTTCATTAACCTTTTTAAACATAAAAAGCACCTCCTTCGCAGTAGTTTCCTTCACTACATAAAGAGGTGCCAAAATATCAATACACACAAAATATGTAGCAGCGGGATGCGAATCCGATACCGCGACTTAAGTCTTCGTCTGCATGTCAACTCCCTGTTCACACAGCACTTAACGCATCGGTTTCTACTCTGCTTAAATTTTCTGAAAGCATTATATACATACTTTTATATATATTACAATAGTTTTTTTACAATAAATGTATTTTCGACAATAAAAGATGCAGTTTTTGTGGATGTAAACAAAAAACCGCATATAATGCGGTTTTTCAGCTTTTTATAATCACCAATCAAGATTATGAGTTTCTATTTTAGGATCTCTGAGCATAAGATCTGATACAGCTTCCTTAGCTGACTTATTATCAAATAATACACTGTTAATCTGCTCTACTATAGGCATATCAATTTCATACTTATGAGCAAGTGAAAGTGCTGCCTTAGCACTGTATACACCCTCTACAACCATGTGAACTTCAGCCATGGCTTCGTCAGCTGTTTTGCCCTGACCTATAAGTATTCCGGCTCTTCTGTTTCTTGAATGCATGGAAGCACAAGTAACCACAAGATCGCCAATACCACTAAGTCCGCAAAAGGTTTCAAATTTACCACCCATAGCAATTCCAAGGCGCGCAATCTCAGTAATACCTCTGGTAACAAGTGCAGCTTTTGTATTATCACCATATCCCAAACCATCGGCAATACCTGCGGCAAGGGCTATAACATTCTTTAATGCTGCTCCTATTTCAATACCAAGCATATCAGGGCTTATATATACCCTGAATGCATCATTCATAAATACATTCTGAATATAAACCGCTGTATCCTTTTCAAAAGCTCCCACAACAATGGTTGTAGGCATGCCTTTTCCTACCTCTTCAGCATGGGAAGGTCCGGATAACACAGCAACATCCATACCGGGAAGAACATCTAAGATAACATCTGTCATTATCATAAGGGAATCTTCTTCAATACCCTTGGAACAATTGACAATTACCTGCTTATTATTTAAGTCATTGGACAAAAAAGGCTTCATCTGCTCACATATATCTCTCATATGTGCAGAAGGAACAACAATAACAATTATATTCTTATCTGAAACAGTTTCTTCCATACTTGTAGTAAACTTAACAGACTCAGGAAGTACTACTCCCGGTAACTTTTCCTTATTTTCGTGTTCCTCGTTAAACCTGTTTACATTTTTTTCATTTCGGGACCATACGGTAACATTATGACCATTACCTGCCAGTAAATATGCCAGTGCCATACCCCAGCTTCCAGCTCCGACTATACCAATACTTTCGCTCAAAACATCCCCCTGTTTTTATATCCCATAAAGGATAAATTGTATTTCATTTTATAATTTATTTTTTTTGAATATATATGTTTTTCTTTCATTGTGCTCAAGAAGTTTCTGAATATTTGTTCTATGCTGATAAAATGCCAGTATTGTCATAAGTGCTGCTATAAAGTACATCTCAAGAAGGTGCGCCTGTGACATGCCATATAAACCAAGCTGCCCCTCAATTATAAGCTGAATCATAAATCCAACATAAATAGAAAGAGAACCAAGTGAAACATAATGTGTGATATTAAATATAATAAGGAATACACTTACAAACATAGGAATAAAGGACCAGTGCATAGCACACATATAACCTGCAGTACAAGCAATTCCCTTACCACCCTTAAATTTTAACATAAGTGGAAAATCATGTCCCAAAACACAACCCGCAGCTGCATATATTTTTAAAAGATATATCATTTCAGGATGTGTTTTTCCAAATATAACATTAACAATTACAACAGCAAGGATACATTTAAGCATATCCCCGAAAAGGACTATAAAACCGGCTTTAGTTCCAAGTACTCTTAAGGTGTTGGTGGTACCGGCATTACCACTACCCATTTTTCTGATATCTACTCCCTTTAATTTGCCATAAATAACAGCTGTTTGGAATGTTCCAAATACATAGCCTATAAGCAGACAAATAACTCTTTCCATAATATTCACAATTACTCGTTCTCCTTCCTCTCTCTTATAATGAACTTAAGAGGAGTTCCTTTAAAACCAAAAGTCTCTCTGATCTGGTTTTCAATATATCTTGTATAAGAAAAATGCATAAGCTTTTTGTCATTAACGAAAATAACAAATGTAGGCGGCTTAACAGCTACCTGGGTAATATAAAACAACTTAAGTATTCTTCCCTTATCTGACGGTGGCTGCTGCATAACAACTGCCTGCATCATAATTTCATTAAGAACACCTGTGGCAACTCTCATGGAATGATTTTCATTAACCACATCGATCATGTCATAGAGCTTAACAAGACGCTGTCCGGTTACGGCTGAGATAAAAATTATTTCAGCATATAGCATAAATGAAAGAGTTGAACGGATTTTCTTAGTAAATTCCTTGACAGAATTATTATCCTTTTCAATAAGGTCCCATTTATTTACAGCAATTATAATTGCCTTTCCCCTATCATGGGCAATTCCCGCAATCTTTGCATCCTGCTCTGTAACACCTTCATCGGCATTTATTACAAGAACAGCAATGTCTGCTCTCTCAACAGCACTTACAGTTCTAAGTATCATAAACTGCTCAAGATCCTCTTTAACCTTATTCTTACGACGAAGACCGGCTGTATCAATAAATGTATATTCCTTGCCGTTATATTTTATATCTGTATCAATGGCATCTCTGGTTGTTCCGGCTACATCAGACACAATAAGACGATTTTCACCAAGGAGTCTGTTTATGATAGAACTCTTACCAACATTAGGTTTTCCGATAATAGCAACCTTTATTCTATCATCTTCCTCCTCTTCTTCCTGCGTCACGGTAAAGTGTGATACCACTTCCTCAAGAAGATCTCCGAGTCCTGTCTTATTGGTAGCACTTATTGCATGGGGCTCGCCTATACCAAGATTATAAAACTCATAAACATCCAGCATATCGCGCTTATAACTATCTACCTTATTTACTGCCAGAACTACAGGCTTTTGGGATTTTCTAAGAATATCAGCCACAGCATAATCTGCATCTGTAACACCGGATTTTGCATCACACATAAATAAAATAACATCCGCTGTTTCAATAGCAATCTGAGCCTGATCTCTCATCTGAGATAAAATAACATCCTTGGAATCCGGCTCAATACCGCCTGTGTCAACCAATGTGAACGTATTTCCAAGCCATTCAACATCCTGATAAATTCTGTCTCTTGTTACACCCGGAGTATCCTTAACAATTGATATCTGTTTTCCTGCCAGAGAATTGAACAGAGAAGATTTACCAACATTAGGCCTTCCTACTACTGCAACAATATTTTTTCTCTTCATAAATACCTCAACCTCTATAAAAATATGTTTACTAATAACTAAATTATCATTATATAGAATATCACTCTATATCTTCGCCATCATCTGTATCCGGAACTATGTCCTTCTGAAACAGCTCAGAAACCAAATGATACCCCGCCTGCTTTATAATGTCAATGGAGATACCAAGCTCTGTCTCAATTTCAGGAACGGTTATATCATCAAGAAGATAATTTTCTCCTGCCCTTAAAACATTTTGTGGTAAAAAAAGCTTTGTTCCCAAGGGTTTACCCTTAAGCTGGGCGATTATATCGCCTCCTGTAAGAAGACCTGAAACCGTAATTCTTTCACCAAAAAAGTCATTTCTTATAGGATAAATATGAACCTTTAATCCCTTGCAATAATCACAAGCTTCTTCCACAAGTTCCTTAATGGTAGGATAGGCAAGTCTGCCTGTGGCCATGGAAAATTCAGCACTGTAATAAGAAATTTCAGAATCGTATTTTTCCTTTAATATATTCATGCCATCGTGGAACTCATCCATTAAAAGTCTGAGCATACCCACACCGTTTTCATATTGTCCGTAGCCATCATATAAAGATGCTTCGGGAATTGGAAGCTCTGCAAGAAGATACCACTCATCACTTGCATGTACAAAATGAGTTCCGCTCTCTTTAAAGGCTTTCTCCTGCCAAAAGCTTATTTCCCTTATTACTTCTCTGGCATCATCTTTATTAAAAGGCTCAAGAGGATATAATCCGTCTCTATATTTTGAAAGTCCTACCGGAACTATTGATACACTTTGAAGATTAGGTCTTAAAGCATATAGATCAGAAAGGGATCTGTGAAGCTCTTCCTTATCATTAACGCCTTTACAAAGTACTATCTGTCCGTTTAATTCTATTCCGTTGCCGGGAACACAAAGTCTTTTGACTTTTTCAAGAGCCTGCCCTGCAAAACGGTTATTGAGCATTTTATTTCTAAGCTCAGGATTAGTTGTCTGAAATGATACATTTATGGGTGATAGATGGTATTTGATAATTCTGTCTATATCCGCATCACTCATATTGGTCAAAGTAACGTAATTACCTTGCAGGAATGACAATCTTGTATCGTCATCCTTGAAATATAATGTTTCTCTCATGCCCTTAGGCATTTGATCTATAAAGCAAAAAATACATTTATTATGGCAGGATTTATAATCATCCATGAGTCCATTGGCAAATTCTATACCAATATCATCATCTTCATCCTTTTCTATATCAATCTCCCACTCTTCACCGTTTGGTTTTCTGATTATGAGAGAAAGCTCTTCTTCCTGTATTAAAAACTGATAATCAAAAATATCAATTACATCCTGACCATTAATTTTTAAAAGAATATCGCCGGGTTCAATTTCCATCTCCTGAGCAATACTCCCCGGTAAAACATTACTTATCAGGTGTCCTTTTTTATTTTCCATATATAACCTCATTATCACAGCACATACATAGTTATTATACATGAATTTTCTTGACGTGTCAGTATCATGATGTTAAAACAATAGAAGGAGTAATTTCAAATGTTTAGTCACAATTACTCAAAAAATAATAAAGGACGGAAACAAAATGCCCGATTTTCAGCAGTTAGAAACAAGTATCCCTGTTGCACCTCTTAAGCTTATTGTTATGGATTCCGCTAAAGAGCTTGGTACCAAAGTGGACCGGTATCTTTCAGAATTCCGTCATACACTGCATAAGCTTCCTAAAAATGATCCTGCTTTTCAGGAATATATTCAGGACAGCTATACTATTGATGCAGGATGCCCAAGATTTGGCTCAGGTGAATCAAAAGGTGAAATAAGAGAATCAGTCAGAGGAAAAGACGTTTACATCTTAACCGATGTCTGCAATCATTCTATTACTTATAAAATGTATGGTCAGACCCATTACATGTCTCCCGATGATCACTATCAGGATTTAAAACGTGTAATTGCTGCCATCAATGGCAAGGCAAAACGTATAAATGTTATTATGCCGTTTTTATATGAAGGTCGTCAGCACAAGAGAAACGGTCTTGAATCTTTGGATGCCGCACTTATGTTTAAGGAACTGCATGATATGGGTATCTCAAATTTCATCACCTTCGACGCCCATGATCCAAGAATTTCCAATGCTGCTCCCCTTGGCGGATTTGATAACTTCCTTGCTTCCTATCAGTTTATGCAGGCACTTTTGTCTCATATAAACGATATCATTGTAGATAAGGATCATCTTGTTGTAATCAGTCCAGATGAAGGTGCTCTTGACAGAGCTGTATATTTTGCAGGTGTTCTTGGAGCAGATACAGGTATGTTCTATAAGAGACGTGATTATGCACATATCGTAAACGGAACAAATCCTATTGTAGCCCATGAATTCCTTGGTTCTGATCTAAAAGGTAAGGACGTTATAATAATAGATGATATGATTTCTTCAGGTTCCAGCATGATTGATACCGCCAAGCAGCTTAAATTAAAAAATGCCAAGCGTGTATTTATCTGTACAACCTTTGGTCTGTTTACAGATGGCATGAAGAAATTTGATGCAGGCTATGAAAACGGTTATTTTGATGCTGTTATAACAACTAATCTTACATATCAGGATGAGGAAATAACAAATCGTCCTTATATTTTAACTGCAGATATGAGTAAGTTCATGGCTACAATAATAGATTTCATTAATCATGATGCTTCTATTGCCAATGTTACTCTTCCAACAGAGAAGATTCACAATGCCTTAAAGCATCATGATTAATGAAATCTATTATTGTAGCCATGAACTTACGTATATCTTCAGTTAAAATATAAGTACGAT
>JAILBM010000138.1 GCA_024680925.1 Butyrivibrio sp. | reverse complement strand
AAGTGCATCGCTTCCAAGCTGACTTAGCTTTGTCTGAAACTCGCTAACCTCTGTTGCGACTTCTGTTACTGTAGTTTGTAAATCTGTTTCTGTCATACCGGCTCCCTAAATAATTATTACTTATTCTGATAACTTTATTTCTTTTAGCGAGGGGTGAACATGGAAGAAAGAAGAAAGAGCAAAAGATTAGGACTTACCGGAGAACTTATATTAAATCCGCTTTCAGGAAGTAATCCTGAGACTATAAGTATTGAGATTACTGATGCTTCTAAATCCGGTCTTGGATTTACCACCGATAAGCATCTTACTATTGGTGATATTTATGAAGCTAATCTTACTATATGGACTAAAGAGGTTTTACACGTCTTCATGCAGATAACCAGAGGATCTGAGATTGAGGGCGGTTTTAGTTATGGTGCTTTCTTTATAGGTATGCCTGATGCTGATGCTCAACGTATAACAGCTTATGAAACTGTTCAGGAGTTGACTCAGAATAAGTAATAATTATTTAGGGAGCCGGTATGACAGAAACAGATTTACAAACTACAGTAACAGAAGTCGCAACAGAGGTTAGCGAGTTTCAGACAAAGCTAAGTCAGCTTGGAAGCGATGCACTTAATTTTGTCATTAGAGTTGCAATTGCCATAGTTATATATATGGTTATAAGAAGAGTTCTAAATGCAATGCTCAGGCTGATGGTTAACCGTATGAAGAAAAGGGGAGTTGACCCAACAGTATATAACTTTCTGGTTGCTGTTTTAAGATATGGTATTTTGGGCTTTGTTATTGTAACTATAGTTGTCCAGCTTGATATAGTAGCGGCATCTTCTATAGCTGCACTTCTTGCAGCAGCAGGTGTTGGTATTTCTCTTGCAGCCCAGGGTGCTTTGTCAAATTTTGCCGGGGGACTCTTAATCCTTTTATTAAAGCCCTTTAAGGTAGGAGATTATATACAGATAAGTGGAAGCGATATAGAGGGTGTGGTTAAGGTTATTTCAATTTATTATACTCAGATTGAAACTCTCTATGGCGATAAATACGAAATACCAAATTCATCTTTGACAAATAATACTGTCAGGAACATGAACTCAAATTATATGAGGAAACTAAGGATTGAAGTAGGTATTTCCTATGACGAGGATGTTGAAAAGTGTCTAAAAGTTCTTCAGGATATAATGGATGGTGAACCAAGACTTCTTGATGGCTATAACAGAAGAGTGTTTGTTGAGGAACTTGGTGCTCATTCTGTAGTAATTGGTTTTTGGGCAATGGTGCCGATTAATTTGTATTATGCTACAAGATGGGATCTTAATCAGAAGGTAAGAGTTACATTCCAAGAGCTTGGTATTGAGATACCTTATGAGCAATTGGATATACATATTAAGGATGTTCCTATAGAAATCAAAAATAAGCTTTAAATAATGTTTTAATAATAAAAGTCCGGAAGGTTAGCTTCCGGACTTTTGCTTTTAATTTGAATGAACAAGGTTTTGTAAATCTTTAAAGAATGAAGGATAGGATATACCTACACAATGATCGTCTAATATTCTTGTTGTTCCTTCAGCTACCAGTGAAGCTATTGCAAAACTCATGGCAATTCTATGATCCATATGAGAATCAATATCGGCACCTTTTAGCTTTTTGCCACCACGTATTATCATTCCGTCAGGAGTTGATTCTATGTCAGCACCCATGGCTTTAAGATTATCTACAACAGTATCTATTCTGTTGGATTCCTTTACTTTGAGCTCGGCAGCATCTTTTATTACCGTTTCGAAATCAGCTGTGGCAGCAATAACAGCAATAATAGGTATTTCATCTATCAGAGTAGGAATTCTTCTTCCTGCTATTTCAAATCTGCCATTTTTAGTACCATGAAGATAACTGTGCCTTACTACAATATCTGCTCGTGGTTCCATGGAGTTATCTACATTTATAAGTTCAATATCAGCACCCATTTGCTGTAGTACTGCAATAAGTCCGGAACGGGTCTTATTAATACCGACATTTCTGATTATAACTTCAGATCCCGGAACAAGGATTGCTGCAGCTATAAAGTAAGCAGCAGAAGATATATCACCGGGAACATTTATCTTGATACCGCGAAGAGGTACTCCGGGATGAAGGATAGCTGTTCCTGCACCGTTTACGTCCAATTCATTGTAAATATCAGCACCAAAGGCATGAAGCATGGTCTCTGTATGGTTTCTGCTCATAGCAGGTTCGTGAACAACCGTATCACCTTCAGCATAAAGACCTGCCAAAATGATACTGGACTTAACCTGAGCTGAAGCAATAGGACTTCTATAGGTTATGCCATGAAGGCCGGGATTGCCTTTAATATGAAGTGGACAGCATTTATTGCCACGAAGACTTACAATATCAGCTCCCATCTGAGAAAGAGGAGTAATGACTCTGTCCATAGGTCTTTTTTCTATAGAAGAATCCCCGGAAATAGTTGACTCAAAATCCTGAGCAGAAAGAATTCCTGTCATAAGTCTTGTGGTAGTGCCGCTGTTTCCTGTATATAAGGAAGAGGTAGGGGCCTGAAGACCTCTGAGTCCCTTTCCATGTACTGTGATAATAGGCACACCGTTCATGGGACGCTGTGTATGCTCTATTATTATTCCCATTTTTCTAAAACATTCAATGGTTGACTGGCAGTCTGCACTGTCAAGAAAACCTGTTATTTCGGAAGAACCTTCAGCAAGGGCTCCGAACATAATACTTCTGTGTGATATTGATTTGTCACCGGGAACAAATATCTGTCCCTTAAGTGGAGTAGATGCTTTTTCAAGTGTAATCATGTTGTCTCCTTAATCAATGGTGTTATAGCCATTGGTCTTCAGTATGTTAATAGCATTTTCGCGGCTTTCATCATCATTAAGTTCAATATGTAATGAACCACGCTCATATTCACGGTTGTGCACAATACCAATATTTTTGATGTTGATATTTTTGTCCGATAAGAGTGTAGCAACAGCTGCAATGTTACCGGGCTTATCTGCAATATCAACATGTATTTCGTAGAGTTTTTTGATTGGACCACTGGATGCGTCAATAAATGATTCTCTGTACTGTCTGGCAGATGCAAAGAAGTCCATAATTTTATCTGAATCTTTTGAAATAATAGCTGCCCTGATGGATTCAAGTGAGCTAATGTATTTTCCAAGTAAATCGGAAATATTCGCACTGTTGGTCAAACATATCTGTTGCCACATTACAGGTGAGGAGGATGAAATTCTTGTTATGTCTTTAAAACCTCCTGCTGCAATCATTTTCATCAGCTGCTGTGGAGAATCGTTGTCATGGACAAGATTAACAAGAGAAGCTGATACAACATGCGGTACATGGCTGATGGCACCTGTTATATAATCGTGCTGCTGATATGTGACTACAAGTGGTATAACACCGATGGATTTTACCAGTTCATAATATCTATTTAAACGATCTTCCTCGGTTTGTTCTGTTTTTGTAAGAATATAGTAAGCATTTTCTAAAATCCCGGCTTTGGAATTGGCATAGCCTATACGTTCAGTACCTGCCATGGGATGACCACCGATAAACTGGTTATCAAGTCCGAGACGATGGACAACTTCATGGATGCTTGTTTTAACAGAACCGATATCTGTTACGGTTGTTTTCTTACTTAAATATGGAGCAAGCTTTTCCAGATTTGTGTTATTATGTGCAACCGGTGCACAGAGAAAAATATAATCACAATCTTCAAAACCTTTTCCTATTTCATTTACTTTTTCATCTATGATACCATCTGCTATGGCCTGATCCACCTTTTCAAGATGAGGATTATAAGCCTTCAAATGTATATCCGGATGAGCTGCTCTGAGAGCTTTTGCAATTGAACCACCTATGAGTCCCAGCCCTATGAAGCCACATGATAGTCTAGTCATTAATATTACTCCTTTGCACTATTGGTCTGGGCTACACCCTTCTTTACTATATTACACCAACGTGTGAAAGTCAATTGAAATAGGCTTAAATTCAGTAATTTATTATTTGTTCAATTGTACTATAATTACTTGTATTGTGTACACATTTTTAGTAAAATATTTACATGAGGTGTTGGGAGAAAGTTGCAATAACTCATATATTTTTACCCAAAACAATGCGACTGGAGGACAAGCTATGAACGTTTACACAACGGACAAGATTCGTAACGTAGTATTACTTGGACACGGTGGATGTGGCAAGACTAGTCTGGCAGAGGCTATGGCATATCTTGCGGGTATCACTTCCAGAATGGGAAAGGTGTCTGATGGAAATACTATCAGCGATTTCGGTAAGGAGGAACAAAAGCGTCAGATTTCAATCAGTATGACGTCAATTCCTATGGAATGGGAAGGATGTAAGATCAATATTCTTGATACACCGGGATTTTTTGATTTTACAGGTGAAGTGGAAGAAGCAATGAGTGTTGCAGATGCTGCCATTATCGTAATATCCGGTAAGTCAGGCATCGAAGTTGGTACGGAGAAGGCTTGGGATTTATGTGAAAAATATAATATTCCAAGAATGATTTATGTAGCAGACATGGATATTGACGATGTTTCTTATCGTCAGGTGGTTCAGGATCTGGTTGAAAAATACGGCAAAAAGATTGCACCTTTCAACCTGCCTATACGTGAGAACGAGAAATTTGTCGGTTATGTAAATGTTATTCAGGAGAAAGGCTTCCGTTGGGAAAACAAGGAAGCTATAGAGACAGAGGTTCCTGAATACAGTAAAGAAAATCTTAGTCTCTACAGAGATACTTTGATGGAAGCTGTTGCTGAAACATCTGAAGAGTTTATGGACAGATATTTTGGTGGAGATACTTTCTCAGAAGCTGAGATCAGAGCGGCTCTTCGTTCAAATGTATGTGATGGCACAATAGTTCCGGTAGAAATGGGATCTAACATATTATGTCAGGGTGTTTACACACTTATGGATGATATTGTTAAGTACATGCCAAGTCCTGAAAATCGTAAGATGGCAGGTATCAATATGAATACCAATGAGATTTTTGAAGCTAATTTCGATTTCTCTAAGCCTAAGACTGCATTTGTATTTAAAACAATGATTGATCCGTTTATCGGAAAATATTCTATGATAAAGGTTCGTTCTGGTGTTATCAAAACTGATGATACTTTGTACGATTCCAATAAAGATATAGAGATGAAAATCGGTAAGCTCTATATTTTACAGGGTAATAAGCCTACAGAAGTTCCTGAGCTTCATGCCGGTGACCTTGGTGCCCTGCAGAAATCTGAGGCTGCAACAGGAGATACACTTTCTACCAAGGCTAATCCTGTTCAGTATGCAAAGATGGATATTTCAAATCCTTATACATCTATGAGATATCATCCTCAGAATAAAGCTGATATCGATAAGATTGCACAGTCCCTTGCGAAGATTGCTGCAGAGGATCCTACAATTAAGGTTGTCAATGATTCAGAGAATCGTCAGACTCTTATTTATGGAATGGGCGATCTTCACCTTGAGGTGGTTGCAAGTAAGCTCCTTAATGAATATAAGGTCGGAGTTGATCTTACAAAGCCTAAGGTAGCCTTTAGAGAGACTATCAGAAAGAATTCCGATGTTGAATATAAGTACAAGAAACAGACCGGAGGTCATGGACAGTATGGACATGTTAAGATGAAATTTGAGCCTTCGGGAGATGTTTCTCAGCCTTATGTATTTGACCAAGTAGTTGTAGGCGGTGCAGTTCCAAAGAACTTCTTCCCTGCAGTAGAAAAGGGTATTGCAGAGAGCGTACTTAGAGGACCGCTGGCAGCATATCCGGTTGTTGGTGTTAAGGCTACATTGTATGATGGTTCCTATCATCCTGTAGATTCTTCCGAAATGGCATTTAAGGTTGCTGCAGCACAGGCCTTCAAGAAAGGCTTTATGGAAGCAGGACCGGTTCTTCTTGAGCCGATTGCCACTCTTAAAGTTACAGTACCTGATTCCTATACAGGTGATGTTATGGGCGATCTTAATAAGCGCCGCGGAAGAGTTCTGGGAATGAATCCTGTATCCGGTGGTAAAACACAGGTAGAAGCAGATGTTCCAATGATGGAACTTTACGGATATTGCACTCAGCTTCGTTCCATGACAGGTGGAAGCGGTGTATATGAATATGAGTTTGCCCGTTATGAGCAGGCTCCTTCAGATATCCAGGAAAAAGAAGTTGCAGCAAGAGCAGAAAAGGTTGCTGCCAACAATGTAGAAGATTAATTTGTTTATTAGGAGATTATAATATAAAAACCGATACTCTGTGTTAATTGGCATAGCAGAGTATCGGTTTTTGCGTTGCAATAAAGTAACTGTGTTAGGGATAGCTTACTGTGACGACCTTATATATTATGGTTTTTTAATAAATACTTAATAATAAAAAAATAGTGTGTTTGTTGACTGGTAAAATTATCAACGATAAACTATTTATAAGTTTTATTATATTTATATAGGTAGGAGGAACAATTTATGAATCCGGAACAATATCAGAAAGCGAATTTTAGAGCATTTTGTATAGATGCTCCTATTATTGCGTGTGCAGTTATTCAGGCTATAAGCTGTCACTTTTTATATGGCTATAGCGCAAAATATATAACTGTAATTGTATTTGCCTGTATAGGTTTTTTGATTGCTTTAACGGGACTCTTGAAAAACAGGGATAATAAAACCGGAGCCATTATGATAATGGGCGGCTCCACCATTGCTTATATTGCCACTATTTTGTTGTTTAATGATATGGCCTTTTTTATTGTAGGATATCCTATATTGTTCTCTGCCATGATTTACTTGAATATAAGAATAGTAATAGCCGGAGATATATTTATTATCCTTGTAGGCATAATAACTCTCGGAAGGGGAATGATTGCAGGACAGTTAACACTTTCAACCATTGCTGCTGATATAGCGGTTATGATTCTGGCTTCCATAGCAGCAATTTTTACCGTTCAGATGCTTACAAGATTCAATGAAGAAAATAATGACACTATTATGGAGCATGTAAATGAATCTGAAGCAGTCAGCAATCAGATGGCTGATATTGCCAAAAATATAACTGAACTTTTTGATCAGGCCAATGAAAAGGTAGAGGATCTTAGAGAGATTATAAATACAAGTAATGCCAATATGCAGAACATTGCAGACAGTACGGAAAGTACCGCTCAGGCTATAACTGATGAAGCAGCACATATTTCAGATATTCAGGAACAGGCTCAGCAGGCTTTCGATAGAAGAAGCCTTATGATTGAAGCTTCTGAAGATACCCAGAA
>JAILBM010000157.1 GCA_024680925.1 Butyrivibrio sp. | reverse complement strand
AGTGGCAATAGCCACCGGTTTGGAAATCCTGATCATGGATGCAATTTCAGCCGCATTCCTTTTAGGAATCCAGATAATAAGGCATGCTATAAATAGCACAATCCACATACAAAGCCATCCCGAATAGGTCCATTTGGCAATTGGTGTCACCTTTATAACATACCATATTTCATCAAGATAAAAGCTATCCGCCAGTGCATAGGTTATATGGAATCCCTTAAAGGGCTGAACCACCTGTTTAAACATCTCCAATGCCTGTGTCACATTTGCGGCTCTGAAAAAAGTAAATGAAAATGCCCAATAACAGTGATTAAGCAATATGCAAACCGCTGACAGCCCTTTAGAATTATGGTCACTTCTTCCTTTTTGTCCTTTGTGGATAAATCTATATAACAGGTATAATGCCCCCTGAGTAAATCCCCATACTACAAAATTCCATCCTGCACCATGCCATAATCCGCTCACCAGAAAGACAATCATCAGATTCAGGTACATTCTTACCATGCCTTTTCTATTACCGCCCATGGGAATATAAAGGTATTTTGTAAAAAAGCGTGTAAGTGAAATATGCCATTTTTTCCAGGTTTCTTCTATATTTCTTGCCTGATAGGGCAGATAAAAATTATCCGGCAGATCAAGGCCCATCATATTACATATGCCTCGTCCCATATCACAATATCCACTAAAATCAAAGTACAACTGGAAGGTATAGGATATTATAACAATAAAGGCATCCAGATTAGTCAAGGTTGAAATATTTGAAAAACCATAGTCTACCCCTGCACCGATTGTATCTGCCAAGAGCACTTTCTTGGCAAGGCCCATGGTAAACAGTATAAACCCTCGCAGGAGCTTTTCACTACTAATATGAATATCCGAAAGCTTTTGAAACTGCTCATTCATATACTTATAGGAAACTATAGGTCCTTGAAGGAGCTTTGGAAAAAAGGATATATATAACAAGTAATCCACAAAGTTTACATCAATTTCATATAATAATTCACTTTCTTTTGTGGATAAGTCTTCAGCTTCATTTTGTTCACGGTGGACAAGTAATCTGTAATTATCTATAAGATAAGATATCTGGCTAAATGTAAAAAAGCTTATTCCCACAGGAAGTATTATGCTTCCCACAGTTATATCATTACCTGTTAAAAAGCTTAATGTATCTGCAAATAATCCCGTATATTTAAAATACAAAAGGAGTCCTATATGAAATACGACTCCAAGTACCATAAAAGTCTTTTTATAGCTACTCTTAAAATAAAGAGCTTTTACAAACAGATATCCTGCCAGGATATCTATCATAAACCAAACCAGATAATTTATGCCAAAGGCACCGTAACACCACAGTGACATGGCAATAAGCCAAAGCTTGGTATAAGTCTGAGTCTTGCCAAAATGCCTGCATAAAGCCATTATGGAGTAATATCCCAAAAGACAAATTGGAAGAAAAAGTAATATAAAATCATAAGAATTAAAAAGCATCTTTATCTATATCCTTTTATCAGTATTCAACAGCAGAATCAAAAAATATCTGATATCCATCGATTGTGGCTAAAAGTTCCAGTCCGTATTCCGTAAGATCACCATCTATAGCTCTTGTTTCATGAATAACGATATACTTACATTTTGTTTCTCTTGTAGCAACAAGAAGATCCTCACAACAAACTGTTTCAGCTTTCTCCATTGCTTCATAAACTGCGTTATAATAATCCCACTGAGTTACTACCATTTCTCTTCCGTAAGGCATAAGTATATTGGTATTATACTGTCTTACATAATGAACAAGGGAAGCAGGAAAAGCTGCTCTTTCCTTATTTGTCTCGCCTTCAGGAATAATCACATTACATATATCAACAACATTTTGAGGCAAGTGATATGCATTTTCTGCTTTAGTAATATTCTCACTATTATAAACAAGACTTCCTGAAGCAATAATTATAAGTGATGAAAGCATAAGACCAACACGCCTGTGATCTGCAAATAATTTACAGGCTGAATAAGCTATTATCATACCCATGGGAATCATCCATAAAATTCTGTAATAAGTTACCCCTTCATCAAAAGCAGCAACAAACACCATTCTTGTTATGGGTATCAGGAAGAAAACAAATATGATTGCCGGTACATAAACTAAAAGTATTTTCTTTTTCTGAGACTTTTCTGTTATAGCAAGATAGATAAGGGATGCCAGAAATAATACCATCAAAAAACCAACTCCGGCATAATCTTTAAGTATGACCCATATCTCCATAAATATTCCGTACATTAATCTGCCTCCAATTTTATTTCTGTATTACATTACACATGTAAAAACAAGTAGATTAATAAATAAATACCACTTGGAATACAAACAAGAAATGTCTTAAGTATAAGTTTAAAATGCCTTGTGTATATAAGTAATACCAAAGCTATAAGACATAAAAGTCCTGTACCTAAAATAACTCCCATGGAGGTAAAAATTCCTGCCGATGCTGTGGTAAGTCCAAGCAAAATCCACGGTGCTGTTCTTTTTTGAGACAATGTGCCGGTTTCATCATCGGCAATCCATAGCATAAGCCATATTATTAAAGGTATAACAAAACTACCCATCATAGACTTTCCCTGCCAGGTTCTTGTCATAAAAAATGTTTCAGTTGTATAAATGGATACATTTCCAAACATCTGAATGAGAGACATGATTATCATGAATATTGGCAGAAGTTCCTGTCTTCTGTGAAGAAGAATCCTTCCAATTTCAAGATATATCAGATATGTCATGGGAATAAGCAAAAGCGGCATTATCGTATGGGATACGATAGTTGCATGAATACCACTCATTTTGGCAATGAAGGCAATCCACATGGTAAATACAGCCAGTGCATGGCGCAAATCAAGGGATGTTGAAGTGCCGGTATAAGGCAAAACAGTATTCATTACATCCTGCTGCTGTGCAAGAAGAGACTCTGTTACGTAATAAGCATCGTCCCCATCAAAAGAGGCTCTGGTAACAGCCATAAATAACTGAAATAGCAAAATAAGAGCAAATAGGCACCAGTATAAAGCATCTTCTTTAGAATATGCCTTTCTCATACCTGCTATATCGCGCCTTGGATTCATCATATCCTCCGCACCGGCATGAAGCTCTCCCGGAAAAACAAGAAGACCTATTTCTTTAGTGGCTTCCAGCTTTGAAGCATCGGAAATGGTACCTATGGAAATACCCTTAATTTTCTTTAATACATAAATAATATTTGTAACAATCCCTGCCATTGCCAAAAGGCCTGAAACGCAGGCAAAAATAGCATTACAGGTTGTAAATGAGCCATATTGAAGATTGATCATACATGGAATGGATATAACTTCAAATACAACAAACATTAACAGATACCCTGACAAAAATGTAATGCCAAGAGTCTGCTTTGATGGTGGTAATATCCTGCATATAATAAGTCCCATGCAAAAAGGAACTAAAAACAACCATAAGATCAGGCTGCATATTTCAAGTACTATCATCTAATAAACTCCCCTATCCCCATTTTTGAGCCGGATGCCAAAAACAGTCTTGTTAAAGCTATAGTATCTGCTATTACTTTAGCATGGATTTTAAATGTTCCTGAAGAATACGTATACCTGTAAGATTCTCTCCACCCCTTGGAATTATAATATCCGCGTACTTCTTACTTGGCTCAACAAATTGCTCATGCATAGGCTTAACGGTTTCGGAATACTGATTGAGCACTGATTCTATACTTCTGCCGCGCTCGGAAATATCTCTCTTTATACGTCTTGTAAGCCTTTCATCTGCATCTGTCTCAACAAAAACCTTTATGTCCATTAAATCACGAAGTTCCTTACTTTCTAAAATAAGGATACCTTCAACAATAATAACCGGCTTTGGTTTAACATGAATAGTCTGGTCAGATCTGTTATGAACTGTGTAATCATAAACAGGCACATCTATTTCCTGATTATTCTTAAGCTTTTTAACATCTTCAATCATTAGCTCCGTATCAAATGATGAGGGATGATCATAATTAAGCCTTGATCTTTCATCATATGAAAGGTCATTATGGGCCTTATAATATGAGTCATGACTGATAACAACAATCTCATCCCCAAAGGTCTCCTTTATACGATTAACTATTGTTGTTTTTCCTGAAGCAGAACCACCTGCAATTCCTACGATACAAATTCTATCCATAAATATTTCCCTTTTTTAAACTTCAAAATCCACAAATCATTAACAGTTATAGTAACTCTTATACCAGTCAACAAACTTTTCAACACCCTCTTCAAGCGGTGTATCCGGATGAAAACCAAAATCCTTTTCAAGCTCAGAGACATCGGCATAGGTCTGATAAACATCTCCAGGCTGCATTGGAAGAAATTCTTTTTTAGCCTCTTTTCCAAGCTTTTTCTCTAAATATCCCACAAAGTCCATAAGCTTTTCCGGTGAATTGTTACCAATATTATATACCTTGTAACGAACACCTTTTTCTGTAGGCTTTGGCGGATTACAAAGCATATTGTAAACTCCGGTTACAATATCATCCACATATGTAAAGTCACGTCTCATATCACCATTATTAAAAATCTGAATAGGCTTATCATTCATAATCTTATTTGCAAATAAGAAAAGTGCCATATCAGGTCTGCCAAAAGGACCATATACAGTAAAGAATCTTAAACCTGTAGCAGGAATGTCATACAGCTTACTGTAGGCATGAGCCATGAGTTCATTGGATTTCTTGGTAGCTGCATATAAACTTACAGGCTCGTCAACCTTATCTTCTGTCGAGAAGGGAACCTTGGTATTTCCACCATATACAGAACTGGAGGAAGCATAAAGCAAATGCTTGACAGGATTATATCTGCAAGCCTCAAGAATATTAAAAAATCCAATAATATTAGAGTTTATATAACAGTCAGGATGGTCTATGCTGTATCTTACACCTGCCTGAGCTGCAAGATTAACAACCACATCAGGTTTTTCCATGGCAAAAAGATCATCTACTTTAGCCTTATCGGCAATATCACCCTTTACAAACTTAAAGGTGCCATTACCTGAAATGCCACTGACCTTTTCCAGTTCTTTTAGTCTGTCCTCTTTAAGAGAAACATCATAATAGTCATTCATATTATCAATGCCAATTACATTTCCTCCATTTTCCATTATTCTCTTGGATAAATGAAAGCCTATAAAACCGGCAGCACCTGTAACAAGATATTTATAATCTTTATTGAACTCGTTCATATTATTCTCCATTTCTATATCCTGAAAAATTTATATTTTATATAATAATACGTTATTGGATTCATGTCATCCATAGCAAAATATTTACCGTCTGCAATTATGGTAAGCATATTATTTAACAAGGTTATGGCCACCATAACAAGCACTACTCTCACAAAGAATCCATACATGTCACTTGCCTTATATCTCATATTCAACTGAAGTAGTACAAACAAAGCCGGAAACATTAGATATATGGCAAAATCCGACTGATATCTTTGAGAGGTACCTGCTGAAACAATATCGAGAACTATAATAAAAATTGCAATAAAAGCAGATAACAAACCTATACGGCCTGCTTTTTTCATGTTTGCAAAAGCTTCAACCTTTTCAGAAACTATATTAACATCGCTATCAGACTTATTTATTCCTGTTTTTGCATTATTGGCAAATATACCTAAAGCAAATAAAAGAATAGGACTTATGGCAAATAGCCCTCCCAACATTGGTTCCATATACTGGTCAGCCTGAAGTGTAAGTTTAGAATCAATAATATACATAAAAGGATAAGCCACAGTAATATGTAGTGGCTGAATAAGTTGCAAAAACAGTCCTTCAAATAATTTAGCAGGTGCACGGTTAAAGCTTCTCATATCATTAACGGTTAAAAGATAGGTTACACCAAATTCAAAGGGATTATCAAATCTCATGTAGTTATAATACAAGATAAAAAAACCATATATTATAAAAGGCAACATAACGCATAAAGTATTAATGATACTATCTTTCCTTAATCTGAAAAACAGCCCGTTTCTGATTTCCCCTGCAAATATTGGAAATGCCAGAAATACCAAAAATGCATATTGGGGACGACACCCTATCGTCAGCGCCAGGAGCACAGCTCCCATTACAAGGAACAATCTGCTAAGTCCCTTTTCTTCAGATGCCTGAATCCACAATGATATTCCCGCAAGTCCAAGCATCATACCACATATGGCCGGCATAGAATAAGTAGTGCCAAAGGCTGCCAGATATAATGTACCAGTTCCAAAAGCCATGGCAGAGGACAGTATCAGGTACATTCCCAAGGAAGTTTCCCTGTACATTCTGTCTATAATTACTTTTACAAATCTAAATACCTGTAATGTGTAAACTATACTGCAAAAAAGTGCTGCTATCCATGTAGGAAGCACTTTGCCAAGAAATAGCTTCACCGGTAAAAAGAATAACAATTCCGGTGTTATACCAAAATAAACATAATAGTTTCCGTTGTAATAAGAAAAATCAGTCAGATAAGCTTCATCATGAACTATAGATTCTATAGAACGGTCTATATAATCATAGGGGTTATCCATACCACTTAGAAATTCAGGTGGTGTAACATCCATTTCCAAATGTCCGCCGGCAATATTTTTCGCAAGTTCTTCATACTGTTTTTCATGAATTCCTATACTGTTCCAGTTTTTATAAGGACTTGCAGACAAGCCTGCAAATATTACAATTACCAGCTGTAATAGGATTACTGCTGCAGTTAGAGCCATATGACTTCTTTTTTTCAGATCCAGCACTTCGTTATAAACAGGTGATGATGACTTAAAAAGCAGGATTATCATGCCTATGATCATAAGAATAACAACTCTTACAATACTAAATGAAAATGGTCTGGGCTTATTTAATGAAACCTCCAGCAGATGAATAAACTCATCCTCCTCCAACATAGGATATATCCTTAAACCACTGCAACTTCCATCGGTGTAAATTCTTATATAAGAACTTTCACTTAAGCCTGCTACAATTTCAGTTTCAGGCATTGGATGATAATTGGCATGTCCCTTATCAATTACCTGAACCTGTATAGGCAGAGCCGCTCCAGTTCCGGCATCGGCATAGCCTTCTTTGGTGGATGCTTTCATATCCCCTGCAAAGCCTGTTGCTTCCAATTCTCCCTGACCTATAAAAAATGTTTGCAGGGCATTAAAGTAAACATTTTTTATATCCGCTTCATATCCGTCAAGTTCAATATAGGCTGTTTCCTTATCTTTAACCTGATATATGCCTTCGCCTATTTCTTTAAATCCTTCACCCACTGTAATATTTACATTTTCAATATTTTCATATGTGAAAGACTCCCAAAATCTGTAATTAAAGACAAATATCTCCAATATAAAAACCACTACGCAAATATATATAATTGTCTTTAGAAAACTTTTCCCTTCACTTTTCAAAGCTTTTCCCCACCAATAAATTATTTAAGTTATATAAATTCCTTTATCTGTTTATCCATTAAGGCCGCTATATCACCTTTATTAAAATAGCAATCAGTCCACTCCACTATTTTTTCCATAGCCTTATCGATATGCCAGTGTGGATTCCAACCAAATGTCGCTTTGATTTTTGAACAATCCAGTTTCAAAAAGCCTGCTTCATGAGGCCCCTTATCACTGACATTTTTCCATGTAGCCTTTTGGTAACCATCTTCATTATAAAACTCATTCCATTTACTGCAGAATAAATCCACCAGGCTACCTGTTGTAAGGCAGTCGCAATCATCGGGACCCACATTGTAACTTCCTGCATATTTAATATCATAAAACTGTGCAGCAGCAATTAAAAGGTAGCAGTATACAGGTTCAAGCACAAACTGATACGGTCTGGTGGAATAAGGATTCCTGACAATTATTTCCTCTTTCCTCTCCATACTCCTTATGCAATCCGGAATGATCCTGTCATTGGCAAAATCCCCTCCTCCGATGACATTTCCGGCTCTTGCAGTGGATATGGCACATTTCCTCGAATCTTCATCCTCAGGATTAAAAAATGAACTTAGAAAGCTTGACGTAACAAGCTCAGAGCAGGACTTTGAATTAGAGTATGGGTCATATCCGTTTAATTCTTCGTTTTCTCTATATCCCCAGCTCCATTCCTTATTTAGATAAACCTTGTCTGTGGTAATATTTACAAAGGACTTAACAGATTTGGTATTTCTTACACATTCAAGTACATTAACAGTACCCATGACATTTGTTTCATAGGTATAGACAGGATTGGTATAAGAATCCCTTACAATAGGCTGTGCAGCCATATGAATAACAATTTCAGGCTGTGCCTGATCAAAAACCTCCTGTAAATGCTTAAGATCCCTAATATCTCCTATTACAGATGTCATGTTGTTTTCCACATCTGCCAGCTTAAAAAGGTTTTCTTTTCCACTATGGTCTGCATCAATTCCGTTATTTCCGGCTTCAAGTGCATATCCGGTAACAACTGCCCCTGCTCCTATAAGCATTCTGCACATCCATGTACCTTTAAAGCCTGTATGCCCTGTAATCAGAACCTTTTTCCCTTTATAAAAATCCATAGAAAAATTGAAATTACTCATAACTCTTTTCCTTTTTTAATAATAATCCAAGATTTATCTAAAACTCTGTTTAATATAAAAGCCAAAATTGTAGTAATAATCATAACTAAAATTGGCTTTATCCATTGAAATACAGATGAACTGTCAAGCACATACCAGACATTATTACAGATTGCCAAAACCAGCACATGCCAGTAATAAATCCCTGCTGATAAATTTTGTCCCACCCCGGATACAACATTTTCTTTTGTATTATTATATTTTTCTGCCAGGAACAAGACTGCCACAACAATCAAAAAGGATCCCAGATACACTTCCACACTTTTGAAAAAAACTGCCTCTATTAGTGTGGAAACTATTCCTGCAATTAACAGCATCTCAAAAAAAACTGTTTCCAAAAGCTTTCTGCAAATTTTAATCAAATTTCCTTCTTCAATCGTTTTTTTATCTATATTGCAAATAATCTGAGAAATAAAGACTCCCAAAAAGAAAAAAGGAAAGCCTACAAAAAGCCAGTTTCTGACCACATACCAGGTAGATACGCCAATTCCAAGAAATTTTACAGGATAAAAAAGCTGGAGCCATTCTCCCCAGTATAAAAAGCCAAAGAGAACCAGCATTATGGGCACATAAAGCTTATTAAATAGTGGTGCAAATACCCAAGTCAGTAAATAAATGTATATTAAAGCAAACATAAACCACATA
>JAILBM010000130.1 GCA_024680925.1 Butyrivibrio sp. | reverse complement strand
ACTAAAGACCGCTACCTAGTCCTAGTGAGCGGTCTTTGGACATTATTGGTGGTTTTGACAAATTTTGATAGTAAAGGATAAGAAATGGACTCAGTTACAAATATAGAAAACTCATTTTATATAGAATCAATTGATGTTAATAGATATATTACAAGAGAAAAAGAAAATGCACTTTCTCATGCGCGTGCAAGGAAATGGCGCAGTACTGTAAAGGCTTGGGCCCTTTTACTTCCAAGTCTGTTTTTTCTTGGAGTATTTACTATATATCCTATTTTTCGCAGCCTGTTTAATTCGCTTTATATAGATAATTTATCTACAAGCACTCCGATATTCAATGGGATAAAAAATTATATCCTGGTTTTTAATGATCCTGTATTCTGGGAATGCTTTTGGAATAATCTGATTATTGCTGTGGTTACCATTCCTGTCAGTATAATATTTGCTGTTATGATGGCTATGTTTTCAAATAAAGTAAAGCATTTCAAGTGGTTGGTTCGTCTCGGTTATGTTTATCCGACATTTATTCCACTTGTTGCAGCTGCGAATATCTGGATGTTTATATATACGCCGATTTATGGACTTCTTGGTTATCTTAACAAGGATTGGAGACTGCTTGCCGATTCGAGTACGGCAATATGGGCCATCATAGCTATGCTTATATGGAAAAATGCCGGATATATCATGCTCTTTTATGTGGCGGGATTGAATGGTATCGATCGTCAGCTTTATGAAGCAGCAAAAATAGATGGCGCTTCTCCATTACAGGTTTTTACTAAAGTGACCTGGCCTATGTTAAAACCTACAACTATGTATGTATTTGTTATCGTTCTTACAAATGCATATAAGATGGTTGATCATCTGTATATCATGACCAAGGGAGGACCGGGAAATTCTACCAATACACTGCTTTTTTACATATATCAGACAGGATTTGACTATTGGGATACTGGTAAATCTTCTGCGATGACAGTTCTTTTGGTAGTGATTCTTTTGGCTGTTTCCTGTATCAATTTCTTTAGGGAAGACAAAAAAGCTTATTATAACTAAGGAGTAAAAATGCAACAAGTATTAATGAAAAAAAGATATCGTGAAAATATGCCAATTCAGTTTGTTGTTTATGCACTGATGATCTCTCTTCTTGTCATATCACTCATTCCACTTTTATGGGTAATACGTACGGCATTAGTACCTGAAAAGGATGCAATAGCTCTTTTTAAAATTGCGATGCCAACAATAGATAATTTTCAACGTGTACTATCTCAGGCGCCATTTTTTAAATACTATGGAAATACTATTTTTATCACACTGGGAGTTTTGGCTGTTCAATTCATTTTAACAACACTTTCTGGCTACGCCTTTGCCAGAATTGATTTCTATGGATCAGAAGTTTTATTTGTTCTTTTTATGTCTCAGCTGATGATTGCGCCAGAAGTTCTTATTATTCCAAATTACTCGATGATGGCTAAATTTGGGCTTACTAATACACGTATAGGAATTATGCTTCCGGCAATGGCTTCAGTCATGGGAACACTTATCGTAAGACAGACCATAAAAACAATACCGTATGAGCTTGAGGAAGCAGCAAGAGTTGATGGAGCCGGGTTCTTTGAAATAATTTACAGGATTTATATTCCACTTCTTAAACCGGCATATATATGCTTTGGGCTTATTTCTGCTGCTCATCAGTGGAATCAGTTTCTGTGGCCGTTAGTTATGACTGATTCGGTGGAAAAGAGGCCTCTTTCACTTGGACTTGCAATCTTTGCGATGTCATATGAAACAGGAGCACAGTGGAGTGATGTCAGCGCGGCAACAGTTATTGTTATATTGCCCCTTTTAATAATTTTCTTTGTATTTCAGCGTCAGTTTATTGAGAGCTTTATGCATTCTGGAATCAAGTGATAATAGTTTCTTGAATATTAAAGCTATAGGAGAAACATTGTGGAAATTGAGATAAGTAACTATGCTTTTGGAGAGTTTCATACACATGAAATGAAGAACTTAAGAAAAGATCTTGGCATAGAAGTTTTCTTAGAATACGGAAATGAATATTACTGGAATAGTATCCTGCCTTTTTTGATGGAGGACAGAAGTGGCACGTTAAGTGTGCACGGACCATTTTCCTGTATGGATTTATCAGATATTGAAACGGATTTTGAACTTCAAAAACCTAGCTGGATCTGGACTTTTGAACTGTGTCAAAAGCATAAAGTAAAACACTGTGTTTGTCATCCATATTCAGGAATGCGAACAGATAACGAGAATATGACCAGCAGAATAAATGCACAGAAATGTTCTGTTGAAAGAGTTTTGATTCTGGCTGAATTGGCACGAAAATATTCTGTTGATCTATTAGTAGAAAACCTACCTGATAAAAAGGGCCTTATGAATGAAGAAGAATTTTTATCCTGTTTTGGTCCTTATAAGGAACTTTCCTTTGTAATTGATACAGGACATGCAAATCTTCAGGAATGGGATATGGATCATGTTTTTAAAGTTCTTGGAGACAGGATAAAAGCATTTCATATCAATGACAATAATAAAGATAAAGATTCACATCTTATGGCATGGGAGGGAACTTTTGATTGGGATGATTTTTTTGAAAATTATATGAAGTTTACACCTGATGCAACACTGGTTTTGGAATACCATAAAAAAGATATAAAAGAAATTGAAGCATCCTCAAATCGTATAAAAAAAATGCTGTTATAAATTTTGCAAATGTATCTATCAATTCTATTATGCATATGGAATAATATGTATAGGTAAAAATAACATATTCGGGTAATTTGCTTTAAGGGAGGATCATTTGCAATGGAATTTAAAGAAGTAATTAAACAGCGTTATTCATGTAAGAAATATAGCGAAAGAAAAGTAGATAGAGCAAGGCTTAATGAAATATTAGAAGCAGGCAGACTTGCTCCTACTGCCAAAAATTTGCAGGAACAGCACATTTATGTTGTTGAATCCAAAGAGAAACTTGAAATAATTGATAAAGCTACTCCGTGCAGATATGGAGCACCTACAGTACTTGTTGTTGCATTTGATAAGAATAATGTATTTACATATCCAGGTGGCAAAAGAGATTCTGGTGTTGAAGATGCTTCTATCGTAGCGACTCATCTAACTCTTGCAGCAGCAAATGCAGGCGTAGACAACTGCTGGATCAATTTCTTTGACCCTGATAAACTTGCAAAAGACCTTGGACTTCCAGAAAATGAAGAAATATTGATGCTTCTTGACCTTGGTTACGCTGCTGAGGGAGTTGGACCGCTTGATAATCACAACAGTAGAAAAGAGCTCTCTGAAACAGTAACACATATTTAAAATTGTAGGTAGCATATGCTTCACATAAGCGAGCCGGAGAAAAAGGGATGCCCCGACAGATGATGACAAGTGTGGTCACCGTTTATCGGGGCATTCCTTTTGAATAAATTATAGCCACGACAGTCATATGATTGTCGTGGCTTTGTTTTAGGGATATAAATGATTTTTATGGCGAAATAAGAATATAATTTTTGCCAAAACCATGATATATTTCAGGGCTAATTTGCTGTAGGATAAAAAGGGATAAAACCAATGTATCAGATGTGTTATTCATAGGAGAATAAAGAATGAGTAATGTAGATAGAAGAGAAGTAACAGAAGCGATAAATGCGGCGGATGATGCACTGTATCATTTAAAAAATGCAAGGCAGTGTCTTAATAGTGCAGGTAACTGGGGACTCCTTGATCTGTTTGGCGGCAATATGATAACAGGTATTTTAAAGCATGGTAAGATGGCAAATGCTGAACGCGAGATAGAACAGGCAAGGTATTCACTTCAAAAGTTTAGCAAAGAGCTTAGGGATGTACAGGGCTTTTCATCAATTCATATAAATGATTTTCTTTCCTTTGCCGACTTCTTTTTTGACGGATTTGTAGCTGACGTTCTTGTGCAGTCCAAGATAAGTAATGCCAAGAAGCAGTGTGATGACGCGATCAGAAGAGTGCAGGAACTCAGAATTCAGCTTGAGGCGATGCTCTGATTTTGATAAAAAGAGAATACATGGTCCTTTACCTTGAATATGTAAAGAGCCCGTAGATGATATTTTTAACATAAAAGAAAAGTGCATAGGACGAAAACAGCTTTATGAAGGAAGATGAATACATAGTGTAAGCCGGGACTTAACAGTCTCGGCTTTTTTATGGAAAATATTGATATTTATGGGGCTGTTATTGTAAGCTTATGATTTTCATGTTTATAATAGGCGATATGGGAGGTGGCGTATGAGTAAATTAGTTTTAGTTAACGGATCATGTGCAGATCAAAAAGCTGATGTAGTTGTAAATGCTGCGAATAACAGATTATTGGCAGGCGGAGGAATTTGCGGGGCTATCTTTGGAAAAGCCGGAATAAATGAGCTGACTGCAGCCTGCAGTAAATACAAGACTCCTTTAAAAGATGGAAGTGCAGTCATAACGCCTTCATTTAATATGACAAATGCTAAGGCCATAATACATGCGGTTGGGCCAAACTTTTCAGTTACACCAAAAGCCTTTGAGGAGCTTTTTGACGCATATTATAATTCGATGAAATTGTTGATGGATAATTCCTACCACAGCATATCATTTCCTCTGATAAGCGCCGGTATCTTTGGCGGACGCCTTCCGGATCCAGCGGCAGAGTCAACCAGACAATGCTGCAGAGCATACAATAAATATATAAAAGATTATCCTGATTATGATATTGACGTGTATCTTTGTGCCTATTCCAAAAGTGAAATGATTTCGGTCAAAAGAGTATATGATACATTTTAATGTATATTAATGATGAAGGATACGAAGGGAGCAAGTAGATAAATGGAGATAAAAAAGGTTGTAATAATCGGAGCAGGAGCAGTAGGCTGTTATGTTCTGTGGGGACTGTCACAGAAGGAAAATATAGAGGTTGCGGTAATTGCCGATGGCGAGCGCAAGGAAAGATTTGAAAGAGACGGTTTTTATATCAATGACAATCTTTATAAGCCTGCTATTATGACGCCATCTGAAGCGCATGGGGCAGATCTTGTGATTGTGTCAGTTAAGTACAATGCCTTGGAGTCTGCAATTTCTGATATAGCAAAGATTGTAGATGAGCACACAATTGTGATGAGTCTTATGAACGGAGTAGACAGTGAAGATAAGATTGCCTCTAAAATCGGAGAAAAGAGGATTGTTCCTTCACTTATAAAGGTGGCTTCAGAGAGAAGGAAAAACAAGGTATTTTTTGACCCGGAATCGACAATAGGCATTATTTACGGAGAAAGAGACGGGAAAAGTACAGAAAGAACTATTGCCATAAAGAAGTTGTTTGAAGGCACAGGGCTTCATTACAGAGAAACAGACATAATACTGACAGAGATATGGAGCAAGTTCAGATTAAACGTAGGCAATAATCAACCGCAGGCACTTCTAGGAGTCGGGGTTGGAGCGTACAGTGACAGCGAACACGTTGCAGCGATCAGAGAAGGTTTGTTGAGTGAATTGGATGCCATTGCCAAGGCCAAAGGAATTAATATATCTGCAGCTGATCCTTCATCTTCCAGAGGGTCAAAGGTATCCAAGAGA
>JAILBM010000124.1 GCA_024680925.1 Butyrivibrio sp. | reverse complement strand
GTAGTAACAGTAGCAGAGGATGGAACACTTAATCTTGTAGCTACAGGTAATGCAGTAATTACAGTAACAGCACCTGAAACAGATGCATTTGAAACTGCAACAAAACTTATCACTGTACAGGTAAATCAGTATTATGAAATTGATGCTGACGGAAATAAGGTATTCTATAAATCAGCTGATAAGAAAGTTTCAGATGGAATGTACACAGATGTTGATGGAAAATATCTTGTAAAGAGCGGAATTGCAGTTACAGGTCTTGCAAGCTATTGGGCATCTACATATTACTTCAGTGAGAATACAGATTCTCTTGGAATAATGACAACATCTAAGTTAATGGTTATTGATGATAATGCTTATTACTTCGGAGAAGACGGCAAAGCTAAGAAGGGTACATTTACAGTTGATGGAAAATCCTATTATGCAAACAGTAACTTCCAGCTTCAGTCAGGTCTTGTAAGCAGATGGGCATCACTTTACTACTATGATACAGAAACCTATGCAATGGATTCTGATACATTTAAGCTTGTTGAAGGTAAGACTTACTACTTCGGATCAAATGGTGCAGCAGCAAGCGGAAACTTTACAGTAGATGGTGATGAATACTATGCTTCAAGTGACCATTCACTTGCATCAGGATTTGTTTCCAGATGGGCTTCAAAGTATTACTACGATACAACAACATTTAAGATGGTTAAGGGCTTTACAACAATTGACGTTGACGGAGAATCAGTTCTTTATCACTTCGAGCTTTCAAGCGGAAGAGCTTCAAATGGCTGGTTCACAGAAGACGGAAATAAATACTATGCTAAAGACGGTGTAGTTCAGAAGGGTGAAATTACAATCTGGTTTGTAACTTATAGCCTTGATGAAGAAACAGGAGCACTTATCCAGTAATAAATGGGTTTTGATGAGCGGGAGATAATTACATAGAAAAGGGGCACTGACCAATACCTAAGGGTATGGCCGGTGCCCCTTTTTAAGTGTTGATAAAAATGAAAATAATAAAATTATGCAAAATTATGAATATATGTAAATAAATGAAGAGGATTTTAGTAATTATTTTGTGTTGTCTTTTACAGTTTAGTGTGCTAAAATCTTTCAAGAGCAGACAAATGTCCGCGTGAGGAAAACAAATGAAGAATGACAATAGTTACTATGTTATTAGAAAGCAGGCTGTACCTGAAGTTCTGCTTAAAGTGGTTGAAGCAAAGCGGCTTCTGGAATCCGGCAGGGTCAAGACAGTGAACGAAGCAGCAGCACAGCTTGGCATTAGCCGGAGTTCTTTTTATAAATATAAAGATGATATTTATGAATTCCATGATAGCATACAGGGAACTACTCTTACCCTTAATTTCCAGATGGATGATGAACTTGGACTTTTGTCGGATGTTCTTAAACTTATAGCTGATTTTGGAGCTAATATTCTTACAATTCACCAGTCGATTCCACTTAACGGGGTGGCTTCTTTATCAATCAGTATACAGGTTCTGCCCACCTCCGGTGACATGACAGAACTTATAAGCAGCATGGAAAGCAAGAATGGTATCCACAAGGTTAACATTACAGGAAGAAGTGCTGATATATCATAAAAAATAAAGTATTTGGAGGCAAAGATGGTCAAAATAGCAGTATTAGGATACGGTACAGTAGGAAGCGGAGTTGTGCAGGTTATAGATGATAACTACAATGAGGTTGCCACAAGTGCAGGAGAAGAAATCGAAGTAAAGTACATTCTTGACCTTCGTGATTTTCCCGGGGATAAGCATGAAGCACAGGTAGTACATGATATTAATATTATCTTAGAGGACCCTGAGGTTAAAGTTATTTGCGAAACAATGGGTGGTATTGAACCGGCTTTTACCTTTGAGAAAAAGGCCCTTGAAAACGGAAAAAGCGTATGCACTTCCAATAAGGAGCTTGTTGCTGCTCATGGACCTGAACTGGTTGAACTTGCCAAAAAGAATAATGTAACATATTTATTCGAGGCAAGTGTAGGTGGTGGAATACCTGTTTTGAGAACTCTTAATACTTCTCTTAAGCACGAGAAGATTGATGCTATTACAGGTATCTTAAACGGAACAACAAACTATATTTTGACCAAAATGAACAAAGACGGAGCTGACTTTGATACTGTATTAAAGGAAGCACAGAATAAAGGTTATGCAGAACGTAATCCTGAGGCTGATATTGAAGGTCATGATGCCTGCCGTAAAATAGCAATTTTATCATCACTCATGAGTGGTGAATATGTAGATTCCAACAAGGTTTATACAGAAGGAATTACAAAGATTTCAACAGAGGATTTTGCTTACGCAAAGGCTCTTGGATGTTCCATAAAGCTTCTTGGAAGAGCTGAGAAAAAGAACGGTAAGTTCTTTAGCATGGTTGCTCCTTTCATGATTCCAAATGACAATCCGCTGGCATCAGTTAACGATGTATTTAATGCCATAAATGTTCATGGAAATATGCTTGGCGATGTAATGTTTTATGGACAGGGCGCAGGAAAAGAAGCTACAGCAAGTGCTGTAGTGGGAGATGTTATAGATATTGTCAAGCATGACGGACATATAAGTGTAAATATGACTGACAAGCCTGCAACTCTTTCAGATTGCGGCGAATATGTAAGACGCTTTATGGTAAGAGTAGCCCTTTCTGATAAAAAGGCTGCCATGGATGTTTTTGGAAGTAATGTAGATGTTCTTTCCACAAATGAAGTAAATGATGAATATGCATTTGTTACATCTAAAATGCCTGAAAAAGAGTTTGCGGCAAAGACAGAAAGCCTTGGAGTCGTAAAAAATTATATTCGTATGTACATGTGATAGTATGAGACCTCAAAAGGCCGATTATATAGAATGATATTATTATAATTAGGAGTAATAAGCTGATATGAAAAAGGTGGTAAAATTTGGCGGCAGCTCACTTGCAAGCGCCGAGCAGTTTAAGAAGGTTGGTCAGATCATTAAGGCAGATGAGGACAGAAGCTATGTTGTTCCTTCTGCACCGGGTAAAAGAAATTCCAAGGATACCAAGGTTACTGACATGCTTTATGCATGTTATGACCTGGCAGAAGCTGAAAAGGACTTTAGTAAAGAACTTGAAGCTATAAAAAGCCGTTATGAAGAAATCATATCCGGATTAAAGCTTAAAGTATCATTGGATAATGAATTCAAAACCATTGAAAAGAATTTTAAGGCTAAAGCAGGAACTATGTATGCAGCATCCAGAGGAGAATATTTAAACGGAATTCTTATGGCTGCATACCTGGGATTTGAATTTGTAGATTCTGCTACTGTAGTATGCTTTGATAAGCATGGAAATTTTGATGCTGAGAAAACCAATAAGCTTATGAGCAAAAAGCTTGAGAAGTTACCTAAGGCTGTTATTCCGGGATTTTATGGTGCAGATTCGGATGGAAGGGTTGTTACTTTTTCCAGAGGAGGATCTGATATTACAGGTTCGATAGTTGCAAGAGCCATCAGAGCAGATGTTTATGAAAACTGGACAGATGTATCAGGATTCCTTGTTGCCGATCCACGTATAATTGAAAATCCACCTGAAATCAATACCATTACCTATACAGAACTTAGAGAGCTTGCTTATATGGGCGCATCAGTTCTTCATGAAGATGCAATATTCCCTGTAAGAAAAGAAGGTATTCCTATCAATATCAGAAATACCAACAAACCAGAGGATGCAGGTACATGGATTGTTGAGTCAACAGCTAAGAAATCACAGTTTATAATAACAGGTATTGCAGGTAAAAAGGGATTTTGCTGCGTGAATGTATCTAAGGATCAGATGAATTCTGAGGTAGGATTTGTCAGAAAAGTTCTTCAGGCTTTTGAAGATCAGAATATATCCATAGAACATGTTCCTTCAGGAATTGATACTATGACAGTTTTTGTTTCTCAAGATGAATTTATTGAGAAAGAGCAGGCTGTTGTATCTGAAATACATCGACTTGCAAAACCTGATATGCTGGAGATCGAATCTGATCTTGCTTTGATCGCTGTTGTTGGTAGAGGTATGAAATCCACCAGAGGAACTGCAGGTAGAATATTCTCAGCCTTGGCTCATGCCAGTGTAAACGTAAGAATGATCGATCAGGGTTCATCAGAGCTTAATATTATCATCGGTGTTGAAACAAGAGATTTCGAAAAAGCAATACGCGCTATTTATACTATCTTTGTGGAAACTCAGATTTAATATCGTATTTAAATTGAAGTTTATAAAACACATCTTTTCCGTAAACAAATGGAAAAGATGTGTTTTTTATTTTTCAAAAATTTGCGAGGATATTTATGATAATAATCAAATATTTTAGAAAAAAGTTTAAATAGCTATTTTTAATCAAACTAAATATCAATAAAGTGCTTGCATTATTTAGCGTTAACTAATATAATTTAGATAAATGTAAAATAGTTTTATAAAAAATAAAACTATAATATGAATAGAACACTGGAAAATAGCTTTTTAAAGCATTTATCAGAATAAAATGGAGTAGAAATTTATGAACGAAGCAGATAAGAAGTTAAAATTTAATGAGCCATGGATATTACAAAGAGCAGATCCTTATGTATATAAAGCTGAGGATGGCTGGTATTATTTTACGGCTTCAGTGCCTGCCTATGACAGGATTGTACTTAGAAGAGCAAAGAGCCTTTCTGAACTTCCTGCTGCTGAAGAGCATACTATCTGGACTAAGCATGATAAAGGTGAGATGGGTAATCACATATGGGCCCCTGAGCTTCATTATGTATATGGTAAATGGTATATATATTTTGCTGCAGGCTCAGCTGAAAACAAGTGGGCTGAAAGACCATATATACTCGAGTGTCAGGGCCAGGATCCGATTACTGATAAATGGGTAGAGCTTGGTAAGCCAAAGCGTGCCGAGGAAGATGAGTTTTCTTTTGAAGCATTTTCTCTGGATGCTACAGTATTTGAAAATAAAGGAAAATTATATTATGTATGGGCTGAAAAGGTTGGAGTAGGTAAACAGATTTCTAACCTGTATATTTCAGAAATGAGCAGTCCATCTGAATTAAAGACAGTTCAGGTGCTTCTTACAACTCCTGATTATGATTGGGAAAGAGTTGGATTTTGGGTAAATGAAGGCCCTGCGGTTATTAAGAGAAATGGCAAGGTATTTATTACATTTTCAGCCAGTGCAACAGGTCCTGAGTATTGTATGGGTATGCTTGTGGCAGATGAAAACAGTGATTTACTTGATCCAAAGTCATGGGACAAGAGCAGATATCCTGTTCTTTGCTCTGATGAAAACAGGGGCATTTACGGGCCGGGTCATAATTCCTTTACAAAGGATCTTGATGGCAATGATATTCTTGTTTTTCATGCAAGAACTGAGTCTGAGATAATTGGAGATCCACTTTATAATCCAAACAGGCATGCAATGCTCATGCCAATTAAATGGGATGAAAAAGGATATCCTGTTTTCTCTTATGATAATTCAATTGATTAAAATGGTAATAAGATTATTCAAATAAATGCGTATGAGGGGTGCCAGGTTTGATAGGATGCTTGGCGCCCTTCTTTGCTAAGAGGGAGATTTGTGGAGGAGAAAATGAAAAACGACGCATTGATTTTACATTACAAATTTGATGATACGGATGAACCTTTAAAGAATTCAGCCATAAAGGGTGAAAAAGAAAAAGCGAGTTTATGTGGTGAAGTTAAGCCATATATAGAAGAAAAAAACGGAAGATGCGGACTTACATTTAAAGGGGGTAAGCCCGGTACATCTTATGTTGAACTTCCTAAAGATATATTAAAAACAGTAAGTGATGATGATGGACTTACTATTGCTACATGGGTTAATGCATCAGCAGGCACAAGCATATGGGAGAGAATTATTGATTTTGGACATGGAGAACAGGGACCTTATTTATTCCTTACCAGGATGCTTCATGGAGAATGTATGAGTGGAAGTCCCATGGCTGCTGATGGGGGAGCTTCATGTCCTGAAAATAAATGGGTACACGTTACTATGACAGTTCAGGGAACGAAGAAAGGAAGTCTTAGCAGTGCAGGACCAAGAGTTTATTTGAACGGAGAACTTGTAGGAGATGGACTTATATCTCAGACCTCCAGTGGAACATATCTTAAGCTTCGTAACTGGTTTAGTGAAATCACACAGGAAAATATATATGATAAAAATTATATAGGTCATTCACAATTTGCGGCTGATGATGATTTTGCCGGAACCTTATCCGATTTCAGATTGTACAATACGGTTCTTTCGGGCAATGAGATAACAGAGCTTATGTGCAGTAGTCTTTCTGACAATGAGATAGTAAGACTTGCGGCTGACAAATATCTTAAGGCGCCTAAAAAGATTGTATCTTCTGATATACAGCTTCCTGTAAGTCTTATGGATGGCAGGGTAAATGTTTCATGGAACAGCAGTAATGAAAAGCTTCTTAATAATTACGGAAAAGTTGGGCAGGATATTACAAATGCGGGGGCAGTAGAACTTACAGCTGTTCTTTCAAGAGGAGATGAGACTATATCCAAAAGATATAAGTTAAGTGTTATACCAAAAAACGTAGCGCCCTACGAGCTTAAAGTAAATACAGATAAAAAGGTTCTTGATATAAGTAAAACTTTATACGGACTCTTTTTTGAAGATATAAATCATTCTGCAGACGGTGGTATATATGCTGAAATGATTCAGAACAGATCCTTTGAAGAATTTGAATTTGAGGTATATGACTTTAACAGCGGAGAAAATGGTACATCAAAGGGCAGAAAGCATAATCCTCTAAAGTTCTGGTTCGGAGATTTAGATAAAGTCACTGTGAAATATGAAGGAGGCTTAAGAGACTTCTTTGGTATAGAGGATGCAGACTGTAATCCAACTTACATAGAAGTTGAAAAGGGCTGTAAAATACAAAACAGGGGCTTTTGCGACAATAGAATGGAATGCTCTATGCCTATTCATGAGGGTGAAAAATACGATTTTTCAATCTGGGCAAAAAGTACCATGGGCGGAATCATAACAGTGACTCTCCATGGAAGTAATGACAAAATTATAAGTGAACCGGCCCTTATAAAGGTAAAAAATGGCGACTCCTGGAATAAGTATTATATAAATGATATACAGGCTCTTGAAAGTGTTGCCGGATACATAGAGCTATCCTTTGACAGCGATATGGCAGTGGATATGGTATCTCTTTTCCCAAGAAATGTTTGGGGAGAAAATCCTGTTACCTCTGTTGAAAGTGCTCATAGAAACTATATGGGGAATCCAAATTACAGATTAAGAAGTGATCTGGTTCAGAAGCTTTATGATATGAAGCCGGGCTTTTTAAGATTCCCGGGTGGATGCATATCTGAAGGGTCATATATATGGGACAATGTTTACGACTGGAAGGACAGTGTTGGCCCTGTGGAAAAACGTAAGGAAAACTATAATGTCTGGGGATATACCATGACTTTGGGTCTTGGATATATGGAGTATTTCCAGTTGGCTGAGGATTTAGGTGCCCAGCCTCTTCCTGTTATGGCTTGTGGAGTCTTGTGTCAGGCAAGATCTGATTATGCCAATCCTGCAGGAGGCAAATTAAGAGATAAGTATATTTCGAATTTTACAGATCTTATAGATTTTGCCATAGGAACAGATTTTAACAATAAATGGGCTGCCCTTAGAAAAGAAATGGGACATATTCAGCCATTTGAACTTCATCTTTTGGGAGTTGGAAACGAAAACTGGGGACCTGAATTTTATGCTAATTTTGAGTTGTTTGAAAAAGCCATTTCGGATCACATGGAAAAGTTTTATCCTGACTGGGATTTGACAATTGTTTCCACCGCAGGTGCTCAGGCAGATGACGGAGCATATAAAAACGGATGGAGATACCTTGCGGGCTTTATGACTGAGACGCAGGAGATTTCGTTTACAGACGGATTTGAAAGTACTAAGCCTCAAAAGCAGACCTGGTATAAGTTCAAACCAAATTACCTTGATACTATAGTAGATGAACATTATTACAGAGATAATAACTATCTTCTTGAGAATGTGGACAGATATACCTATTACAACAGAACCTTTGATGGAAAATGGGCTGATGAAGCTCATATGCCGAAGGTATTTGTGGGTGAATATGCTTCCAATGAAAAGAATACCTTTGCAGGGGCTGTGGCAGAAGCGGCAACTATGATTGGCTATGAGAAAAACAGTGACGTAGTAAGACTTGCATCTACAGCACCTTTATTTAACCAACCCGGGGAAGACGGAACCTATAGATGGACTCCTGACTGTATATGGTTTGATCAGGAAAAGGTATGGCTTACACCAACCTATTATGTACAGAAGCTTTTTGCTCAAAACGTAGGAACCAGGCTTCTTGATATCGGGTATTCCAAATATGAAAACGGACAGCTCACATATCAAAGACAGCATGGTGGTATCCTCCTTGAAGCCAGGGGAGATGTGGATATCCTTAAGGTGACTGTAACATCTGCAGTGGATAACAAAGTTTTTTATGAACATGATTTTGCAAAAGGCTACGGTGATTTTGTTATAGAAAAGCTTCAGGATACAGAATGCACAGTTACAGATAAAGGGCTAAATATAAAAGGTGCAGGCTGCTATATATATAATGCCAAATTGGATTTTGAAAATGCTATACTTAAAGCTGTTGTTAAACGAAACTCAAAGGAAAGCATTGTATGCGCAGGTCTTGGACTCAGACTTGAAAACGATGAATTTTCTAAGGATACCTTTGACTTGCATGAATATTGTGTGGGAGATGCTGTAAACGGAACAGGTCTTAAGGTATTTAAAAACGGAGTTGAGGGTTATACTCTTGGAGACTATTCTTCAAGTGTTTATACAAGTAATCTCAGAAAAGCTTATTTGGATGAAGTTGCTGTGGGAGAAAAACTTACGCTTGTAATGAATCTGGGTGGAAGTGATGGACATCTTCTGGATTGTTATTATCTGGAAGGCGGGGATGAAAGTGATAGAAAAGCATCACTGACCACAAGACTTGATGCTTATGATAAGGAACTTTTTTGCTCTGCAACAGAAGATGATGACAGGATTTATATCAAGCTTGTAAATGCTTCTGATGATGCCGGCACTATAAGACTTTTACTTGAGGGAACAGGTATTTCACATAAGCAGCATAGTGCAGTAATGACTACTATTACAGGAGATGTTTCTATTGCAGCTGTTCCTAATATAAATACTAAGGAAAATGAACCTGTTAAACCGGTAAGTACAGAGATTACTTTGGGTAATGAAAATGATATAGAGCTTTCGCCTATGTCAATTAATGTATTGGTTGTGAAGAAATAATTTGAGGAGGTTTTATGATCAGCAAGAAAGTAGTAATAATTGCGGGTGTGGTGGCAGCCGCAGCAATAGCAGGAACAGCAGTGTATAAGAATCTGGATAATATTTTTCCGGAAAAAATCGACAGCGACTTTACTGTAAGTTATGAGGGAATATCCCTTGGAAGCATAAATGCATCTGCTTCTGTACACGATCCGTCTATTATTAAAGACAATGGTATGTTTTATATATTTGGTACACATCTTACAGCAGCATCTTCCGAAGACCTGCGTAAGTGGACATATCTTGGAAACGGCTATAATGCCGGTAACAAAGTATACGGAGACTTATTTACTAACGATAAAGTATTTGAGTATACAGGCAAAGGAAACAGTATAGTTCCTACAGATGATGGCGGATGTCATCTTTGGGCTCCGGATGTTATATATAACGAAGCCATGGGTAAATATTTACTTTATTATTGTACTTCCAGTACCTGGAATGCTTCTACCCTTGAATATGCTTCTGCAGACAGTATTGAGGGGCCTTATGAATTTGAAGGAAATCTTATTTACTCCGGTATAACACCCAAGACTCTGGAATATACAGATGTACTTGATTATGTTAGCGAAGATTATGCCAATGAAAACTATATAAAGGCATCAGGAGAGTATAATTTTGATGCATATCCAAATGCACTGGATCCAACTGTTTTTTATGATAAAGACGGTAAAATGTGGATGGTTTACGGATCCTGGTCTGGAGGAATCTTCCTTTTGGAGCTTGATGAACAGACCGGACAGGTAATTCATCCGGAAGCCGATCCTGAAAATAATGTCGATGCATATTTTGGCAAAAAGCTCATGGGCGGTGGACATAAATCCATCGAGGGACCATATATTATCTATGATGCTGACAGCGATTATTATTACCTTTTTGTATCCTATGGAACCCTTACAAGTCAGGGCGGGTATCAGATAAGAGTATTCAGATCCAAGACTGTGGATGGTGAATATGTGGATATGAATGGTCAGACTCCTTTTATAACTTCAGGAAATCATGCATATTTTGGTCTTAAGCTTTCAGGTAACTACAGACTCCCTTCTCTTATGCAGGCTTATATGGCAACAGGTCACAACTCAGCCTTGATAGATGAAGATACAGGCAAAAAATATATTGCTTATCATACACGTTTTGAGAGCAGTGGTGAAAATCATTCTCCAAGAGTAAAGCAGTACTTTCTTAATGAAGAAGGATGGCCATGTATGCTTCCTTATGCCACAAGCGGAGAGACAATTACAAATGACATCAGCATAAGTGATGTGGCAGGAGAATATTATGTAGTTAATCAGGGAACAGCAATCGATAATGAAATTGCTGAACCAATAAAGCTTGTTTTATCAAAACGTGGTATTGTATATGGAGACGGAATTGAGGGTACATGGACCCTTAAAGATGGTTCCTATTATATGACAATTACTTACAATGAAGTAACTTACAGTGGAGTATTCTGCGCACAGGAAGATGAAGCAGGTACTGAGGTAATGACCTTTAGTGCTGTAGGAGCCAATACCAGTGTGTGGGGTGTTAAATATAACGAGTAATTTGGAGAAGTTATGGAAACAAACAAGAGATTTCATGCTATTGATATTGTAAAAATGGTCCTTCAATGGACGGTGGTTGCTTTACTGAGCTATGCCTACTGGGTAGCTATGCTGCTTGTAATATCTCTGGTACTTTTGAATGTATGGCATGTGAGTTTTGAAAACATATTACTTATAAGCGGTGTGCTTGCGGCTGTTACATCTATAGTTTATGGTGTTATACTGATTAGGAGAAATATTTAACTGTTAAATGTTTTTATGCAGGTATACACATGATTGAAAATCTGGAATATTATAAAACCTTTTATTATGTAGCCAAAACAGGCAGCATAACAGGCGCGGCAGCGGAGCTTATGGTTTCGCAGCCAGCTGTAAGTCAGGCTGTTCACCAATTGGAAAAGAGCTTAGAGGTCACCCTTTTTAACCGATCTTCAAGAGGTATAAAGCTTACCCAGGAAGGTGAACTGTTATACAGATATGTTTCCAAGGGATATGAAACTATAGAGCTTGGACAGCAGAGATTAAAACAAATGCTGCATTTGGATGCGGGTGAAGTGAGAATAGGTGCCAGTGATATGACTCTGAGATTTTTTCTTTTGCCTTATCTGGAAAAATTCCATGAGCTGTATCCTAATATAAAGGTTACTGTTACAAACGGTCCTACTCCTGAAACACTTCGCTCTCTTATGGATGGACAGATTGATTTTGGTGTTGTTTCAACACCCTTTGAAAATCAGCCCGGAATAGATTCCATGCCTGTTAAGGAGATTGCAGATACATTTGTGGCAGGTAGGAGATTTACTCAGTACAAAAACAGAATGCTGGGATTTGAAGAACTTGAGCATCTGCCTCTCATTTTTTTGGAAGGTCAGACCAGTACCAGTAATTACATTCGGGATTTTTTGAAAAAAAACAATGTTGAAATCCATCCCGAATTTGAACTGGCCACCAGTGATATGATAGTTCAGTTTGCATTAAGAAATCTCGGAGTGGGATGTGTGGTAAAGGATTTTGCCAAGGAATATTTAGATACGGGTATTTTATTTGAACTAAGATTTAATAAGATCATACCCCATAGAAACTTCAATGTGGTAAAGGACAATACCCATGCCATGAGCATAGCATCCTCAAAGCTTTTGGAGCTTATACGAAGTTAAAATTAATAAATACATATAATGACAACATAGGTAAAAAATAGTAAAATAAAACTATTCGGGCTGAAATACCGGATAGTTTTATTTTTAGGATAAAAAAATGGATCTTTTTGAATATGCACGTAGTAATAATATGAAAAAGGAATCACCGCTTGCCGCCAGAATGCGTCCCACTACTCTTGATGAAGTTGTAGGGCAGCAGCATATAATTGGTAAAGACAAGCTTCTTTATCGTGCAATCAAAGCGGATAAGCTTAGTTCTATTATTCTTTACGGACCGCCCGGAACAGGAAAGACCACATTGGCCAAGGTTATAGCCAATACCACTCAGGCAGAGTTTATGCAGATCAATGCCACAGTAGCCGGCAAAAAAGATATGGAAGACGTGGTGGATAAAGCCAAAAATAACAGAGGTATGTATAACAAAAAGACCATCCTCTTTATTGACGAAATCCATAGATTCAATAAAGGCCAGCAGGATTATCTGCTCCCCTTTGTGGAAGACGGTACGGTGATACTGATAGGTGCAACTACTGAAAATCCGTATTTTGAAGTAAATGGGGCGCTTTTATCAAGATCGGTCATTTTTGAACTAAAGCCTCTTTCGGCAGAAGATATCGGGCAGCTTATTGACAGGGCTGTAAATGATACCGCTAAAGGCATGGGCTCCTATAAAGCAGTAATTGATGATGATGCCAAGGTATTTCTTGCTGACATGGCTGACGGAGATGCCAGACATGCTCTTACAGCTATTGAGCTTGGTATAATGACAACTCAGAGAAGTGAAGACGGATACATTCATATAACCAGAGATGTGGCAAGTGAATGTATTCAGAAAAAGGTAGCAAGATATGATAAGGATGGTGATAACCATTACGATACCATATCTGCATTTATAAAAAGTATGAGAGGTTCCGATCCGGATGCGGCTGTTTATTATCTGGCCCGTATGCTAAATGCCGGTGAAGATCCCAAATTTATAGCGAGAAGAATGATGGTATGTGCATCAGAGGATGTTGGAAATGCAGATCCTCAGGCACTTCAGGTTGCTGTTGCGGCATCACTGGCAGCAGAGCGATTGGGGTTACCTGAAGCCAGAATAACTCTTGCTCAGGCAGCCACTTATATAGCAACTGCACCTAAGAGTAATTCTGTTATTTGTGCAGTGGATGATGCATTATCAGAAGTCGGAAGATCCGGCAATCTCCCTATTCCAACCCATCTTCAGGATGCCCATTACAAATCGGCGGGTAAGCTGGGACATGGAGTAGGCTACAAATATGCTCATGATTATCCAAATCATTATGTTGAGCAGCAATATTTGCCTTATGAATTAAATGGCAAAGAATTCTACAGCCCATCCGGAAATGGATACGAAGTAAAAATACATGAACACATGAAAGCACTCAAAAAAGGGAATAAAAAGAGCGGAGATTAAATGAGGGAAGGTAATCGCAGAAAACGAAAATTAAGAACCAGAAAATATAAAGCAAGTAGAACAAGCAATATTTTACTTGGACTGGTGGGAATCTTTGGGGTACTGGCAGTTGCGGCGGCTATGGTAAGTGTTATATATATTGCTGTGTTGCCAAAATTTGAAAAAAATACTGACGTAGCAGTGGATTCGGCTTCAGAGGGGAGTAGTGCAACTGAAGTAGAAAAAACTACAGAATATATGGCAGCAGATACAATTTCTCAGATTGTTTCGGCAGGAAAGTCGGTTTCAGAAAATCTTTCCAACAGGGCAGAGGAAGTAGAACTTACCGCTGAAAACACTTCCGAATTTGTAAATATAGAAACTGTACTTATAGGCTCAGGCGGTAATGTAAATATTACAGCAGTGTCAGAGGGAGTGCCTGTAAGTGATGATAAATATTATTATATATTTGAGCAAAAGCTCTTTGAAAATGAAATAAGTACTGATGCCGAAGCCATAGCCAAGGCTTATAAGGATGATGAAGTATCTTTTTCACTGGCACTAAAAAACGGCCAAGAGGATACAAGGCTATTTTCTAAATTTACTGTTGCTATTCTTAAGGATGGAGAATATCAGACCATCAGTCATGCAAAATATATTTCCAATCCTGAGGCTTTGGCGGGATATAATTACAGTGGAATGGCTCAGAGTTCAATTAAGGGAATTCTGGTTGATCCATTAAGAGTGTCCCAACTTGCGGATCTGGGGGTAAATTATGCAACCTATAATATACCACTGGCCAATATTCTTACTACAAGCGGTGGCATAGCATATACCTATTGTGGAACAACGTATCATTTTAATTCTCAGATAATGAGCGATTATGATTATCTTTTTACATCACTTAATAATATGGGAATTGATGTAGCAGCTATTATTCTTGATAATGCTTCAAGATCAACCTTTGCAGAATATACTCATCCAGATGCGAGGTCAGGAGGTTCATCTCCTTACTATATGTTCAATGCCAGTGATGAAAGCGGAGTAAAAGCCCTTGCAGCAGTCGGATCATTTTTGGCAAGCAGATATTCAGGCTCCGGTCACGGTAAAGTCAGTATGTGGATAATTGGTAATGAAATCAATGCCAAGAAGGAATACAACTGGATGAATACTACCAGCCTTTCAACCTTTACAAAGGCTTATGCCGATGCCTTCAGAGTATTTTATTATGCTATAAAGAGTGTGAATTCAGGCGCCTCTGTTTATATGCCTCTTGATCAACAGTGGGATAGAAATATTGCCAATGCAGTGGATTTTGATGCTAGAGATTTTCTTGATATTTTTGCCTCATACTCCAAAGAATACGGAGATTATGACTGGGGACTGGCTGAGCATCCTTATTCATATCCTAACGGAAATACAGCATTTTGGAATGAATCAAAGCTTGTAACTCATAATTATGATACTTCAATTCTTACCATGGATAATATAGATGTTCTTTGCAGTTATATGAAACAGGAGACAATGCTTGACACAGCAGGGGAAATGAGGTCTATAATCCTTAGTGAGATTGGTTATTCATCAACCTCAGGAGAAACTCTTCAGGCCGCTGCTCTTGCCTATGCTTACCAGAAGATGGTTGACTCAGGATGTATCGATGCAGTAATGTTTTCAAGACAAACAGATGCCTCAGATGAAATAGCGGCATTGGGTCTGGCTTTAGGACTGCAAACGGTTGGCGGAAATAAAAAGTACGCATATAATGTTTTTAAATATATGGATACAAGTAAAAGGGATGAATATGTTTCTTTTGCCTATTCAATAGTAGGAACAACATTTTGATATATAAGAAAGCAAATAGCTGTTGAGGGGAATATATTAAACGAGGAGAGAAAAAATGACTAACGCAGAAAAAGCATTACAGATGCACGAAGAATGGAACGGTAAGTTGGAAATTGCTTCAAAGGCTAAGGTTAACAGCAGAGAGGATCTTGCTATAGCCTATACCCCGGGAGTAGCTGAGCCTTGTAAGCTTATAGCCGAGGATAAAAGTCTTGCATATAAGTACACTATTAAATCTAATACAATAGCAGTTGTATCTGATGGAAGTGCGGTTCTTGGACTTGGTAATATCGGACCTTACGCAGCGATGCCTGTTATGGAAGGTAAAGCAGTTCTCTTTAAGGAATTTGGTGGAGTAAATGCAGTTCCTATCTGCCTTGATACTCAGGATACCGAGGAAATCATTACAGCTGTAAAAAATATAGCTCCGGGCTTTGGCGGCATCAATCTTGAGGATATCAGTGCTCCAAGATGTTTTGAAATAGAAGAAAGACTTAAAAAAATCCTGGATATTCCGGTATTCCATGATGATCAGCATGGTACTGCAATAGTTGTCCTGGCAGGTATAATCAACGGACTTAAGGTTACAGGTAAGAAAAAAGAAGAATGCAGAGTTGTTATAAATGGTGCAGGAAGTGCCGGAATTGCAATTTCAAAGCTATTACTTCTTTATGGATTTAAGAATGTAATTCTTTGTGATAAAGCAGGAATTATAAATTCTGAAACAGAAAATCTTAATTGGATGCAAAAGGATATGTTAAAATGTACTAATCTTGCAGATGAGAAGGGTACTCTTGCAGATGCCATGAAGGGTGCCGATGTATTTGTAGGAGTTTCAGCTCCAAATATTGTGTCTCAGGATATGGTACGTTCCATGAACAAAGATGCTATAATGTTTGCTATGGCCAATCCTGTTCCGGAGATCATGCCTGATCTTGCCAAGGAAGCCGGAGCAAGAGTTATCGGAACAGGAAGATCAGATTTCCCTAATCAGGTTAATAATGTACTGGTTTTCCCGGGAATATTTAAGGGGGCACTGGAAGCTCATGCCCGTCAGATAACTGATGAAATGAAGCTTGCAGCAGCAAATGCACTTGCTGATCTTGTTCCGGATAATGAGCTTAGTGATGTAAATATTCTTCCGGAAGCTTTTGATCCAAGAGTAAGAGATGCAATTGCAAAGGCAGTTATGAATCATTGTAAGGAGTGAGCATAAATATGGGTTCACAATATTTGCAGCTATATAAGATGATAGTTTTATATATGCTGGGTAAGTCTGATATACAACTTAGTAAATCTCAGATTTACGATTTTATTTTGGAAAAAGAATATACTAACTTCCTGACACTTCAGGAAGTGTTTTCGGAGCTTTCCGATTCAGAGCTTATCATCGAGAGGAATAGTGCTAACAGAACATATCTTGAGATGACCTCTGAAGGAAAGACAACACTTGATTATTTTGAAAACAGAATACCTCCGGCAATAGTTAATGAAATCAATGACTATTTTAAACAAAACGGTGTTAAGCTGCGTAACGAATCCTCTATCAGAGCTGATTATTTCAGAGCAGGAGAAAATGATTATACAGTTCATATGACAGCTAAAGAAAACGGAATGACACTGGTGGATATAAGTCTTAGCACACCTTCTGAGGAAGCAGCTCAGGCAGTATGTAACCAGTGGCAGAAAAAAAACGCCGATATATATGCTTTTCTTGTTGGAGAACTCATGAGTTAAAAGGATTTACTAATAAGTTCCTGATGATAACGTAAAGTTATTATCAGGAATTTTTTTATATCATAGGAAATTGCTTTCCTATGATATAAAAAACGCTCCGCTAAGGATGCGCACTCGCGCGATAGGTAAATGTTGCATAAATACAACCGCGCTCGGCGCGAGAATGTCGCAAGCGACATTCTTTGTTCACAACCGATAGAGCTAGTAAAAATAGCATATAGTCTATTAAGCTATTATAAATATAATAACCATCAATAAATAGATGTTTTTTGCTAATATTCCTTTCATAAACAGGCCCTAATATATGAAAAAGAGGATATGAGTTATGGCAAAAGATAATAAGAATAATAATTTTGTCAAAATGGATCCGGGTAGCCGTAAGTTTCCCAGTAAAATGAATATAAAAGAAAATGATCAAAATACAGAACATTCAGCCCTTGGCAGATATTTAAAGATGCTTCGTGAAAAGAATGATTATTCCCAGGAAGAACTGGCGGATAAGCTTTCTATCAAAAGGCAGGCATATTCTCATTATGAAACCGGAAGAGTAAGGCCTCCTGCTGATAAGCTGTTTATATTGTCAGAAATCTATGGTTTAGATATCCGTAAAATGCTGGATGTTTATACCCATAGTGATGATAAGAATATTGATATTGTAAAAATGGTAAATGAGAGTTCGAAAAGAACAATCAATAATATACAGGATTTTAAAGAAGTATATGAGGCAGTTACCAATGACAGCATAGCCTATAATGATTTTTTGAAGTATATGCAGGATAATAAAGATAACCATAAATTGGATTTGGATGAGCTGGAGCTTATTTTTTATTATAAAAACTGCAACGATGCTGACAAGCTGGTCATTAAGACTATACTTCAAAGAATGTATAAGGCTGCAATCAACTGATTTTGAACATTATGATAATTGCAATATACAAACTGGTATAAATGCTCCAAACAATAGCATATCGAAAAAACATATATTTTGCACTTTCAAATATTCGTTATAACGAGAAGCTGTAAATGCATGGTAAAGATTATGTGAACAATTTTTTACGATTAAATCTTATAATACAAAATGTTGTATTAAGTGGGGTGTGTTATATACAACTAACATCTATAATATAGTGAAATCAGGACTTTGAGATGGATTTGCTAAAATAACGTTGTTTTGTTAATCTATTACAGCTTTGAAAAAGCAAAGATATGGGAGATTGTTATGAGCAGAGAATCAATTATCTGTTTCTTTCGATGAAATTCTTCATCCGCAGTCCTGCTTAAAAAATAAAAAGCGATTTGGAAATCTTGTATATTAGGGAAGGTATATAAGAATTTCCAAATCGTTTTTTATAATGAAAATTATAATTAAAGAAAATATCATTTTAACTTGCATTTTAAAATGATAGGTGGTAACATAACATCCGCATGTTATAAACGAGTGTTTACATCAGCATTGCTGGTATCCTTCCCACTCGTACAAAAACAAAACTAAAGGAGAAAAAATCATGCAGAATAAGAAGGTTTTATTTATCACTCAGGCAGCTGCTATCGCTGCACTCTATGTTGTACTCACATTCATTTCCAATATGTTTGGATTGGCAAATGGAGCAATTCAGGTACGAATCTCAGAAGCACTTACAATTTTACCGGTATTTACAACAGCGGGAATTCCAGGAGTTGTTATTGGATGCCTGCTCAGTAATATTTTGACGGGATGCGCACTTCCGGATATTATATTTGGAACTTTTGCAACACTGCTTGGTGCGCTTGGAACTTACTACTTACGAAATACAAAGTTTGTCTTTACGGTTCCTCCTGTACTTGCAAATATCATAATAGTTCCTCAGGTACTTCGTTATGCCTATGGAGTAACAGATGCAATTCCTTTCCTTATGTTTACTGTAGGAGTTGGTGAAGTTATTTCGGTTATGGGTCTGGGAATGCTTTTATATGTTGCATTAAAGGCAAGAAAAGATATTTTATTTCCTGCAAAAAATTATTAATTAAAAAAGTTCTTCGGATTTTGGTATGTATACAGAATCCGGAGAACTTTTTTTATATCATAGGAAATTGCTTTCCTATGATATAAAAAACGCTCCGCTAAGGATGCGCACTTGCGCGATAGGTAAATGTTGCATAAATGCAACCGCGCTCGGCGCGAGAATGTCGCAAGCGACATTCTTTATTATTGTCTTTATGCCACTATTTTCATTTTCTCAATTGGTAGCATGTTATTCATCACCATTTTCAAAAACAAGTACATTCCAGGAGAGTGGCTTTACATAGAGCTTTAATTCTCCGTTATCAAATCTATAGTTCTTGATATTCTGAGGTACTAGAACATTCTCGTTTTCAAAAGTGTTTTTGTCATCAAGATTGTCTGTGTGAAGTTCTAAAGCATCTACAGGCTTATAACCTTCAAAACCTTTCAGATCAACAGAAAGAGGATATTCAGCATCTTCATTTCTATTGATGACAAACACGGTGAGTCTGTTATTATCCTTATCCCATGCGCTAGCTGCGTCTATGTAGTTCACGCCTTCTTTTCCGGTGTACTGGGAAGTGTCTTCAATGGCGTAGCCAGGCATATCGTAGGTTTCTGATTCAACCTTTGTATCCATGGAAGTTCCTTTTGCATACTGGAGAAGCTGCATGAATACGTGATGTGAAGCAGATTTCCATACATGGTCATGGTTAGAAGAGCACAGAGCAGATAGACCACCGGTCATACAACCAATCTTTACTCTGTCAGCATGTCGCAACAGTGCCAGCTGTATTGAAGCCATTGAAAGGGCATGGAGCATATCACCACCCGGGAACTCACGCTCAGGCATGTTGTCAGGATCATGCAGGATATATCTTCTTTCAGGGTCGAAGCGGTAGTGGTTTCTTGCCATATTGTATCTGCCATAGCCAGGGTGTAACTCCATTAGTGGCCTTACCATAGCACCATATTCGTCAAAGGAGATATTGACCTGCTTAGGTGATCTATGTTTGGATTGAACATAATCAATCATAGCAACTTCTGTATTAATGAAATCTTCATAGTATAGCGAGCCGCCAAGAAGTGATTTGATATCTCCAGGAGGTGCGCTGTGGTAGTGATGGACTGAAACATAGTCTACAACATCATAGCATTTATCAAGTGCGGTCTGATCCCATTCAGGGAAGCCTTCCATAAATGGAGCAGATGAACCGCAAACAGCAGTTTCGATAGTCTCATCTATCCATTTTATTGCCTTTGAAGTCTCGAGGACTTTGCAGCCATAGCCTGCAGGATTTTTGTCCCAGGCGCCTAGCTGCCACGGACCATCCATTTCGTTTCCGAGATACCACATCTTGACTCCATATGGATCCTCATGACCATTCTTTTTTCTAAGGTCTGACCAATATGTTCCGCCTGTATGATTAGTGTATTCTACAAGATCCATAGCGTCCTGAATGGTTCCGGTACCCATGTTTACAGTATAAAGAGGTTCTGTTCCGACTTTACCTGCCCATTGTAGATATTCGTCGTGCCCAACTTCATTGGTAATATACTGATGCCATGCCGGATCAAGACATACCTTTCGCTGATCCTTGGGACCAATAGAGTTCTTCCACTGCCACGAGGATACAAAATTGCCGCCAGGCATTCTCACAGCCGGGAGATGAGTGTTTTTGATAGCTTCTATAAAATCTGTTCTAAAGCCCTGTTCATCTGCTGTTGGGTGTTTGGGGTTAAACATTGTTCCATTCACCATAGTGCCGATTGGCTCAAGGAAAGCTGAGAAGAGCCTGTTTGAAATTTCACCGATCGAATATGATGGATGAATTGTAATTTTAGCGTTTTGTGCCATTTTTTTATTCCTCCAATTCAAGTAAAAACCTTCTGTAATAAGAAATGTACCACACGCTTTTTGCTTTCTCTAAGGCATTATTGTTGCTTTTTAGTCAGATGTT
>JAILBM010000115.1 GCA_024680925.1 Butyrivibrio sp. | reverse complement strand
CAAAGCTTGAAGGATTATTTGTTCCTTATACAATAGCACAGAAGATAGTGCTTCAAATAGGAACTTTTGCCTTAATATTAGAAAGTGTTATGTTTTATCTTGAATACTGAAACTGATATCGCTCAACACCTGTTTCTTTTCATATGAAAAATTAACATTCTTAAACTCTATATCATGCTTTTGAGATTCGTAAGTTTCTCCCGCCTCATCCATTTTTGCTATGCTCTCTGGCTTATTTGCCTTTTCCATAGATGATGTAAGAAGTCTTAGAATTGCCATTGCACTTCCTGCACTTCCAATATGCGCAAATACCATAAAAGACATAATTATCATCATTAAAGTATAAGCAAGCGATAGTGTTCCCTCCAGATAAAACATAACACTTTCTAATATTAAGGCAAAAGTTCCTATTTGAAGCACTATCTTCTGTGCTATTGTATAAGGAACAAATAATCCTTCAAGCTTTGTATTACTATTTCTGTTGTATTCAAGAGCCTCAGCAATAGCTCTGTCGCCTCTTCCCGTCAAATTAAAAGACTTAACAACACTCATACCTTGCACCCATTCCAGAACTGCAGATACAAGTTTTACCTCAGAATCCTGTCTCATTGGTGCAACTGATTGTGACTTCTTTTCCATCATAGAGGAAATTAACAAATACAAGCATTCTACAATCAGCATTGTTATGCCAAATCTAAAATCAAATATAAAAACACATGTCAGCATAACAAAAGATGTAATAAGGCCGTCCATCAAGCGCACCATTACCATAGGTGCAAGGGTTTCTATATTTTCTATAACTGTAGTCATTGTTCCCACAAGTTCCCCAAGGCTATTTTCATTAAAATATCCCATAGGTATTGTTTTGATATGATCAGCTATTGCAATTCTTTTGTTTGCTGACATAAAATAACCCGCATGGGTCTGTTCCAATTGAGAATATCCTTTTGCAAAACATGCTACTATTACTCCTGCAAGAACTATCAAAAATGACTGTAGGGCCGGTGCCTTTCCAATGACTGCATTTATAATTGATGTAATAATAAAATAAATACCCGCCATCTCTATCATTCTGCCAATACCTACAACAACTCCAAATAAAATGGATTTATTTATATTTACTAATTCTGTTCCGGAAAATTTCAACATCTCTTTAAATGCTTTTATCATGCTACCACCCCTTCCTTTACACCGATATGTGCCTCCCACATATTCTTGTAAAGAGGACTGGATTTAAGAAGTTCTTCCTGCTTTCCTATGGCCTCTATCTTTCCATCGTTTACCAGTACAATCTGATCAGAATCAGTGATTGTTGATAGCCTGTGAGCGATAACAATAAGAGTCTTATCCTTAACAAGTTTTCCCACTGCTTCCTGAATAACTGCCTCATTTTCAGGATCGATGTAGGCTGTTGCTTCATCCAAAATAACAATTGGTGCATCCTTAAGCATTGCTCTTGCTATGGCAATACGCTGTCTTTCTCCACCTGATAGATGAGCGCCGCCTCCGCCTACACAAGTCTGATATCCTTTTTCAAGATTTCTTATAAAAGAATCACAACCTGAAGCTTTGGCACATTCTATTACTTTCTCATCTGATGCATTTAAATTTCCCATCCTGATATTTTCCATAATTGTGTCATCAAACAAGAAATTCTCCTGTGAAACATAGGATATTTTGTCATAAAGTTTGCTAAGTGCAATATCTTTGGTATCAATATTTCCAAAACTTATTCGTCCTGTGTCTGCATCCCAAAATCCTGCAATCAATTTTGCAATTGTAGACTTTCCACTTCCAGAAGGACCCACAAGTGCAGTTTTACTTCCCTCTGGAATACATAGGGATACACCCTTCAATACGGCATCCTGTCCCTCATTATATGCAAATCCAACATCTTTTAGTTCTATATCATTTCCTGTTTCTCTACCTGCATCTTCCAGGACATGGTTCTGCTCTTTTGCATTTAATATAGCATCTACATTGCCAACTACTGTTCCAAGCTTTGCAAGGGTATCTACAAAGTCCATTACAGCAAGAAGCGGACCAGTCACACAAAGTGCCAGAATGACCATGGTAATAAATTCCTCAAAAGTAAGACTTCCATTCTGATAGAACAACCAGCCAAATGGCAATACAGTCAGCATTGTGGCTGGAGCTATAATCATTGCATATATGTTGGTTTTACATTGTTTCATCCAGTTATAGAAAAATGATGCATTTGCAATGCAACGTTCCTTTAAGGTAGCGTAAGACTCTTTTCCCTGGTTGTATGCTTTTATTACTTCAATACCTCCGGTATATTCAATCAGGGATTCATTCATATCTGTCGTAATATCCACAGATTTTGCATAATTTTCACTATATCCTTTCATTGCAGAAAACATAAATGACATTCCAACTGGAAGAGGAATCATTGCAAGAAGTGCCAGACGCCAATCTACAATAAACATATATATCCATACCACAAGAAAACCACCTACATTTGACACAATCTCAGGAAATACATGAGCCAGAGTAGTTTCCATGCTATCTATCTGATCTACAATTGTTGTTTTAAGTCTGCCGCTCTTCATCTCCATAATTGTTCCAAGTGGAAGTTTCGGCAATTTAGCAAGAATTTTTTCTCTGATTTCTTTTAAAATACGAAAAGTCGCTTTATGAGAAATACCAAGTGCACCTGTATAAAAAAATGTATTAAGAAGATATCCCACAAGTCCTGCAACAATATATGAAATATATACTGCCAGTTCCTTTTCACCTGTAATCAAAAGAGTTATCACTTTTGATGCCATAACATATGGAACAATCCCTGCAAGCACACCTATCACAGCCAATATAATTGATGCTATAATCTGTTTATGTCCTGATTCGCCCAATTCCCATACTCTGGCAATTGGACTTTTTTGTTTTTCCATTTGTGTCTCCTTCTCTTTATTTATCCGAAAACTTTTATTTTCAAAATGTTCTTCTATCATACTGATTGCAGCAGCATCACACTTTCCACTCCATTTAATTTTTCCCTCAGATAAAAGAATCAGATGATCACAGCAATCAGCCAAAAGCTCTATATCATGGGTTATAACAACCGGCGTAGTTCCACTATCCCTTACTTCCTTTAATCTGGCAGAAAACTCTTTCATGTGCTCATAGTCCAACCCACTTGTTGGTTCATCAAAAAACAATATCTTTTTATCTGATGCAAGGGCTGTGGCAACAGCTACACGTTGTTTCTGGCCTCCAGAAAGAGACATGGGATGTATTTTTGCATACGCTATTAAATCCATATCTTTAAGAAGTATCTCTATTATTTCATCCTGCTTCTTCTTTTTCTCTTTCGGTATACTAATGCCGATTTCTTCATCAACACTTTCCGTAAAAAGCTGATGATTAACATCCTGCATAACCAGGTAGCTTTCTTTTAGAAGTTGTTTTGCAGATAATCTCTTGTCACCTATATAAAAAGAACCACTGTTTTTTTGTAGGCCACAAAGGCATCTTACAAAAGTACTCTTACCTGCTCCGTTTTCTCCAACAATCCCTATTATGCTTCCCATCGGTATTGTAAGATTTCTTATATATATACCGCTTCCATTCTCATACTTATATTCAAGATTCTTTACGGAAAATATTTCTTTATAATTCTCGTTTTGAATTGATGTTCCAATTGTTTTTTTAGCCTCTCCAAGGCTTCTTAGTCCTAGTGAATGTGCCTTATTATCAGAAATTGTATAAAAATCCTTAGCATCTTTCTCCCAGACAACTTGTCCTTCTTCCATAAGAACAACCTTATCAGCTATGCCATTAAGATAATTCAACCTGTGATCCGCAATTACTACAGTTTTTCCTTCAGCTTTCCACAAAGCAATAACCTTGGCTAATTCCTTTATAGAAATCAGATCAAGATTGGAAGTCGGTTCATCTAGAACATAAATGTCTGGTGATGGCATAGATACAGCTGCACATGCAATTTTCTGCTTTTCTCCTCCGGACATTTCAAATAGACTTTTATTCATCAATTTATCTATATCAAAAATCCGGGTGGTAAGTTGCAATCGTTTATCAATTTCTTCACGGGAAAAGTCCATATTTTCACAGCCAAATACCAATTCACTTGTAGAATCAACATTAAAAAACTGTGATCTTGGATTCTGAAATACAGAGCCAACCATCCCAGCGCGCTGTTGTACATTCTTTTTTAAGATACTTTCTTTGTCAATCAATATGTCACCGGTTATTTCGCCCTTATAAAAATAAGGGACAAGACCGTTGATAACTCGAAGTAATGTTGTTTTCCCACAGCCTGACCGGCCGCACAAAACAGTTACTTTTCCCTTTGGAATAGCAACAGATACATTTTTTATAGAACTTCCCTGCTCAGAACCCGCATAGGTGAATGAAACATCTCTAATTTCTATCATCGCCTCACCCCCTTATCAGTCCTGTTATAAAAATTGTAAAGCTCAAGATTATTACAATAAATGCCATGTAATCTTGTATACGAAAACCTATTTCACAATAGCTTGTTCGCTTGCCATCAGTAGTAAGTCCTCTGGTCATAGCCGCCGCAGATAATTCATCTCCTATTTTTGTAACAGAGACTATCAGTGGCACTATCCTATATTCTATTCCGGACACTACACCGGTTCCCATACGAATATTTCTCATTTTCATGGCATCCTGTATGGAAGAATACTCATCTATTATTGTTGGGAAAAAACGGAAAATTGTTGCAAAAGGTATTGTAATTGTTTGTGGAAAATGCATCTTCTGCATTGCTGCGATAAACTCACTGACCTTAGTAGTGTGGAGAACAAACCACGCAAGCATCATATTGGGAAGCATGCGCTCTACCAGATATACCACTATTCTTAAAATCAGACCTCCTGCACTTATTCCGCTTATATAACCTGACATAAGAATATGATTTCCACCTACTGCAAGAAGATATATTATTACATACATTATAGACATTTTTATTTTCTTCATATCAATTAAGAAAATAAAAACAAGAATGACAAACGCGATTTTTAAGCCACCTATTAACGTACTTTTGCTGTCTGATATAATCACCGTATTTATCAAAAGGAGGAGCATAAGCTTTGTCCTTGGATCAAAGTTTATGACTGCCTCCTCATTACCGCTTTCAAATATGTTCATTAAACAATTCCAGCTCTCTCAAAGTGCTTTTTAAGAACTGCCTTTCCTATAAATGCGCCGATAATCGCTGCCACAAGTGTTGCAACAATAACTACACCGCACATTCCCCAACTAATAAGTTTTTCAAGTTCATCTACAAATTCATCACCCTGTGTTTCTCTGAATGCTTCAGCATAAGCATTACCTCCAATAAACATTGGCAACTGTGTACCTATTACCCATTCAGAAAATACCACATATCCAATGACCATTTTAAAGAAACTTTTATAATTTCCAGACTTCAAAATTAAGTCAGCAACAAATCCTAAAATAAGTCCTGTAAAAATACCCATATAACCGTATCCCATTAAAGCAAGAAGAACTGCTGACAAAGTAGCCATAATTGTGACCATACCAAACTTTCTTACTTTTGTATAAAACAGGATACAAGGTATTCCTGCTAAAATTGCAATTAATGCCGGATAAAATATTGCCATAATTGGCACCATTCCTGTCATTGCACATATAAAGAAAATCACAAAATATATTACTGTAAATATACCAACCGTTATAAGATCCTTTACTGTCATATTACTGTTTTCTTCCATCACTGCTGTATTCATTACTCTTCCTCCCAAATTATGTTATATATAACTTTTATGGTTAGCTTTAGCTAACTGCGGAGCAAAAAAAGATATTACTCCTTAAAATATTCCTCCCAACCTCTACCATAAAAACTTCTAAGCTCAGTAATATACTTTACGGCATCTTCTTTTGACATATCATGTTCTACACAATGAAACAGTGCAGAATAAAATGCCGTGGAAACAACATGGCAGAATCCTTCGTTTATTCTTTCCTCTCGAAGTGCTCTGCTGTTGTTCTCTTCCAAATAAAGAAGTGTATATTTCACATCAATAGCTGTGATTTGTTCCAGATAGTTCTTATAAATATCTCCCGGTGCGCATGAAACTAAAAGCTTATATGCAGCATAATCTTTATAAATCATATCTATGATTGCATCAAAGCCTGTATTCCCCGTTTCTGTATATTGATCGTGCTGCGCATCAAGATTCATTGAAAAATAATCACTTAATGTCTTTTCCAAAAAAGAAGGGAGCTTTTCAGTAGGAGCGATTAGATATTCAAACATACCACTTTTATCCCCAAATCTGGTATACATGGTGCTGGTACTAACTTCTGCCATTTTGGCTATATTTCTAAGGGATGCATCATTGTATCCTTTCTCAAGGAATTCTTTCTGGGCATATTCAATTATTTTCTCGTCATAGCCTTCTATCCTATTTGCCATGTCCTACCTCTTTATTTTAATATGTGGGCCACATTTAAAACAGTGTTTTAAAACACTGTTTTAAATTATACATCTATTTTGTTTCATGTCAATAAATTTTTAATTATGTGGAACAGTCATTTTCATAAGCTCATCCACATGCTTTTCGGCATCGCTATCAGAAACAAGCTCATTAAGTCCAAAAATTTTTTCTGAAGAAACTCCCATTATACCCCGTTCATAGACCTGGGCTATGGAATTTGCACAAACTCTGCAGTCGTAAATATCCTTAAGATCTCCGGCACTATTCCAGTCCACATCAGAAATTTTTAGGACATTCATCATAAACTCATGAATCATCCTTGCACATATCTTCTTTGTGAGCTTTACTTCCAGCTTCTCTGTAGAATAGTTGTCCAGGAAGTACTCAAGGTAATATCCAAGACCCTGGGCAGGCAGATCCTGCCCGGTCTCTTCCATGTACCGCTCTATTAAATAATCAAAAAATTCTTTTTCAGTCATTTTGCACGTATTTTCTGCCTTATTCCTCAGGCGTCACAATAAGTGTTACATTATCGCAGGCTTTAAGGCCACATACTTCAAAGATACCTGTTGTGTTTTCAGATGATTCTCCTGCCCAGACATCTTTTACGTTATAGCTATTTCCCTCAAAAATCTTGTCGCCAAGGAATTTTTTAAGGTCACTGATACTGATGCAATACTTCTCATACTTATCACTAAGGCCTACATTTATAAAGCTTAAAGCAAATCTTTTTTCTGAAAGCGGCTTACACAAGATATCCACACGGTCTATATCCCTTATGTATTCCTTATCAGGACTTTGCTTTGCAAGGCTGCAGAACACTCTCTTGGCCTGAATTCCGAGGCTGTCCTGATTGAGTGAGATTACATCTTTATTAGTTATAATATTATAGATATCGTCGCCCCTATTCACACGTCTTAAGTCAAGTCCCAGCATAAGCGGAGAATTCATCATGCACCACATAGTCATATGAGTTCTATTCTGAGTCATATTAAGGCCATTCATGCCAATCATCATCATATCAGGATCGTTCCATCCCTTACCTAAACCTGCAAATTCATCCATGATGACTGTCTTGTTGTACTGGGTCGTAACACTGGTTGTATAGTCTTCGACCCACGCACCGTGCCCCGGATCTCCATCGGCACCGACTCTGAAAGTAATGTCATTGAGTACTCTCCAGGAGTCGCATACCTTATATGCCCAGTTCTGTGGATGAGTTTTACCCCACTCACAGGCTGAATAAATAATATTGTGATCAGGCTTTGCCTTATTGAGCTCCTTCAACAGTCTTGCATAGGAGTTTAACGTATTCTCCTGACGCCTGTGATTCATAAGTCTAAGAGTGTTCTTTCCCTTTTTAACTCTTACCTTTATCTCACTACTCCATACAAAAGAATTATCTGATGGAGTTTCATGAAGAAAGTCATCAAAAAACATCTCTCTGCCGACAGCTACCTGAAGCCACTCTCCCTGACCTTCCTTTTTTGCGGAAGCATAAAGAACGGAAACAGAAATCTCTCCGTCTGCTTCAGCCTCAAAATCAATCTCCAGCTCGCTGCTTCTTGGGCCCACAGGAGAAGCATCTGGCCCAGTTCCGTCAAAGGTTCCAAGACCTGTTACATGTCCGCCCTCAAGACTTGCTCTTTCTCCGGTTATCCTGATATTATCTGCAGTTCCAATATCAGCGCAATTGTATTCCTGTTCGCCGATTCTCGCAGACTTAATATTTGGTGCAAAGGTATATCTGGCATTCTCTGCATTTGAGAATGTGGCATTATCCCATAGGTAATAACAGTTATCAACCTTTAAAAAATCCACGCCCCATTCGATATAACTTTTTGCATCTTCATCTTCATGACCACAGGTTCCAACCTCTGCACCTGCACAGAGATTAGTTCCAATGTCATTGTACATTCCGAACTTAAGACCCAGACTGTGTATATAATTACTCAGGTATGAAAAACCATTAGGGAACTTAACCTCTTCATTTGAAAGCTTTCCGTCTATTCGAACATTCTTGTAGCATCCATCATCGAGGACAATATACTTATAGCCCAAATCTTTGAGCCCAAGCTCAATAAACTTATCTGCCATGGCAACCGTAAGTTTTTCTGTGTTTCCGCTTCCAAATGCATTCCAGCTGTTCCATCCCATTGCAGGAAGATGGTTCTTCTTTTTGTTTAATAGAATTTCTCCGTTTGCAAAAGAGTCAAACCTTCCCTCTTGTCCAATCCTGTCAGGTGTCATACTAATATTTCCTTCTCTCATTATATTTTTGCGGACATTAATCCTTTGAATATAGTACTGTAATACGGATAGTATTTTCTTACTAAATGTTGCTCTTTTCATGCAAAATTCTATCTTTTCTTTATTCATGAAATGTATGAAAGATCATCAAAATCAAGTTCATCAACACATCTTGCAGGCTTTGCAAGTGGGAGTTTCTGTCCCTGTCTGATAAATATAAGGGTCTCGTTCAATTCTGCCTTCACATAGTGGTCACCTTCTGAAAGCACCTCTTCATCATAATCCTTATAACTTCTCATTCTGAGCATCTTCATGTCCTCAGGGAGGTATACATATCTGCCGGTCCTGTTCTGCTCATATACTGGTGCGATCATCAAAGAATCTCCCACCAGAAGCTGATCCTCAATCTCTCTGCACCGTTTATCACTTCTGTAGTCAAAGTACAGTGGTCTAAAATACATAGTGTTATTCTCCACTGCTTTTGTGAACTCCCTGTAAATATATGGAATAAGGGCATATCTAAGTTCAACTATATTTTTAAAGCTCTCGGAATCCTTAAACTGATAAAGCTCCTGCTCTCTTGTACCAAGGGCTGAATGATTGCGGAAAAGAGGTGTGAAAATACTAAACTCAAGCCATCTCATCATAAGGTCTTCTGTGCAGTTGCCACCAAATCCGCCTGTATCAGCACCGATGTAAATAAATCCTGCCATATTAAGTGATGGCATCTGCTTGATATTAAGTAAAAGATGGCTCCACCAGGACATGTTATCTCCTGTCCAGACGCCGCCGTACCTATGCATTCCCACATAGGATGCTCTTGAGAACATCAATATCTTTTTATTCGGTGCTATCCTCTCAAAGGCTTCTCCTGCTGCCCTTGTCATATAAAAACCATAGAGATTATGTACCTTGTCATGGCGGACTTTTACTCCATCAAAATCATGGAAAAATCTCCTATAGTCCTCCGGGTTATTGGCTATTGAGTTTATTAGCCCTGTAAATTCAAAAAAGCCCGAGATATCCAGTTCCTTATTCTCAAGTTCATGTATATTATCAAATACTTCCTTAAGATGCTCCTCGGTATAGAATATTGCAGGCTCGTTCATATCATTCCAAAAGCCTTCTATTCCTGCATCTGTAAGAACTTTATATTTGTCGCCAAACCATTCTCTGGCCTTGGGATTAAGGAAATCAGGGAAATGTACTTTCCCTGGCCATACTGCGGCCACAAGCTCTTTTCCATCTTCTTTTTTACAGAAGAAACCTTCCTTAACTCCCTCTTCATAAACATCATAGCCATCCTGAATCTTAACTCCGGCATCGATAATGGGAATAAGTCTTATGCCATCCTTTTTCATCTCTTTTACGAAATTCTCAAAATCAGGAAATCTCTCAGGATTTACTGTAAAGTCCTTGTAGTCCTGCATATAATCAATATCCATGTAGATCATATCCAGTGGAATCCCCAGTTCTTTATACCTGTCTCTTACAGTTCTTATATCATCAGCAGTCTTATAGCCCCATCTGCTCTGTCCGTATCCAAAGGCCCAGACAGGTGGAATATAGCTCTTTCCTACAAGCTCTCTAAAATTCTTTACGATTTCCTTTGGTTCTTTTCCAGAGATAACATAGAGATAAAAATCAAAGTCATTGAATCTTATTGTGAAAAGATCCTTGTCAGTGTAGCCGATATCAAACTCCACAAAGCCCGGGTGATCAATAAAATAACCTGTGCAGGTTTCTGTATCATCCACAATAAAGAAATTGTGAGAGGCATATAGTGAGTTTTTTCCCTCTTCATGATGGGGTTCATCAGCATTGTTGCTCCTGTAGAGCCATCCTCTTTTATTGATACCCCTTATTGTCTCTCCAAGGCCGTAAACGAAAGCATCCTTTGAAAAATCCGCCTGCAATTCTTTTGATTTTGGATTTGCCAAAAAGCCTTCCGGATTCCCGGTACTTTCCGCTATTTCCATTACAACAGCTCCAGTGTTTAAAGGATTACCAAACTTATATTTCCTGATATTCTCAGTTGCCATATTCTTCCTCATCTTTCTTTAACCTGTCTGTTCATGTGTTCTTCCAATTCATTTATCGATTTTGTAATGGATTCACATGCTTCAAGATCGTCGATAGAAGCATACCACATGAGTGTGTGAAGTCCCTTAAAATATGCCATGCACAGAAAACGTTCTTTAAAATTCTTTATTTCGATATTATTTCTTTTTATATATTCGTACAACTTTTCCGGAACCAGCAAATATGGCTTATTCTTCTTTAATAATCCTTATCCTGATTATGCTTCAAATAATAAAGATATGAATAAAGTATCGTTGCAAGTACAGCCACAATTATTGTTCCAAAAACTATCACTACTACTGCAGCTTTCATTTCAACAAAAATACTTAACACAGCACATATAATATAAATAAGTCCCAGCGCAACCATTATTTTTGCAGAAAAACGATTGGTATGCTCCCAGTTCTTTTTACTTTCCAAAGTCCACTTTACTCGTGCACCAACGAAATGATTCTGTCTTGCTTTTGGCAAGTAGTTTCCGACTGCAATATATATTATTCCAATCAGCATCAATAGCACAAATAGCATATTCACTTCATAGCCTAATGCTACTGCATAAATAATTGTTGCTACCACAATACCTATCACTGGACAAATCCAGAGTAGTATGCGAAACAATTTATCAGAAATTACATTGGTATCTTTTTTTGCTGTTACCAGGCTAACAATCAAATGTAGTCCCATAAGAGTAGCCGGCATAGCAAATACAGCAACTGCTCTAGAACTATAACCATCCGGATTACCATCCGGTCCCCAGTGTGTTGCTATCACATCAGGAAGCTTATTCCAGAGAATCACACCTATGAGCATTGGAAGTAGTAAAACTACTAATGTAATTATAAATGTACCTAAATTATCTTTAATTTTTCTCATCGTTATCACCTCTTAATTCTGCCAGCCACACCATTACCTCTTCCACAATTGAAGTATTTAGACTGTAATATACAAAATTCTTTTCTTTTTCTTCAAAGACTAAATCTGCCTTCTTTAGAATATTTAGATGATAGGAGACTGTTGCTCCTGTCATATCAAAATGGCTTCCTATTTCACCGGCAGACATTCGTCCATTCTTCAGCATTGTTAATATGTCACGCCTTACCGGATCCGATAAAGCTTTAAATGTATCTGCAAATGCCATAACGCTCCTTTCTGACATTAAACCGTATTGTATTTAGAAAATTTTCTAATTAGATATTTTTCTAAATAATAATCTGTTTTCCTGATCCTGTCAATAAGTATTTCGATTTTTTTCTAAATAGTTTATATATAAAAGACCAAATCACTCCAAACCCGCATATCTACACCGTGATTATCTACTTTCCAAAGATAAAAAATAAGTAATACACCTTTGAATAATTCCACATATAAAACGGTTGTCATTTGGTTGTCGCCCAAATCGAGGCTGACTCCTACTCGGTTTCGCACACGAACATTCCGCACTTAGTGCTCCATGTTCTTACGACCGGCAAATGAATTTGTATGCAAGCATCCATTCGCTTGCCGGTCTTGTGCAACAAAAAAAGAGTCTGAAACCCTTGCAAATCCAAAGGTTTTAGACTCTTTGTAGTTATTCCATCTCCCTAACATAACCTATGTCTTAAACATTATTGCTCTATCATTTCTCCAACATTCCAATTGCATCTTCCAAAGAAACGCACTCAGCAAATCTCTTTGGCCACATCATCTCGTTGTAGTATCTGTAGGTCGTTTCTGCATCCATGAAGTCGTTATCAAAGGTAGAATTTGTTCCCTCCGGAATAATCACCCTGAACCCTCTTTCAAATGCTGATTTAACAGATGCATCTATGCAAAAATTTGTCTGAAGACCAACAATCATCAGTTCCTTGCCTGCATTTTTCTCAAGATATTCAACCAGTTCTTTATTCCCGAAGATACTGTTTATTTCTTTTATAAAAACTTTTTCACCAGCCATTGGTGCAACCTGATCAGCAATCTCAAAATCCCTATCGCCGATAGAAAATCCGGTTCCCGGTCCATCATCGTGCTGA
>JAILBM010000096.1 GCA_024680925.1 Butyrivibrio sp. | reverse complement strand
TCTACTACGGAAAAACTACTTTTCGTGGACCAAAGCGCAAAATGGCGGAAAGAAGCTATTTACAGGCATAGGGGTATATAAAGAACTGCTTTGAAAGGAAAGAACCTTTGGAAAGAGGAATGCATAATAAGGCAATGATGCTTTTTAAACAATATATTTAAGTTGTCTAAATTTACGAAATTTAATTGAATAATGGTTTGATTTATGTAAAATATTAATAAACTATAAATTTAATTAAAATAGTGAAAAATTGTTTATGAGGGAAAAAGAATGAAACATGTATTAAAACGGAGTGTCAGCTTAACGCTGGCAGTATTAGTGTTACTTTCGAGTGCAGATAATGCACAAGCAGCATCAATTGATGACTTTTCTGCATCTGCAGAGTCAGTGCAAGAAGCATCAATAGAAGATCTTTCAAATGCCGTATCAAGCGGTACCTCAACAGAGGAATCGTCAAATGCCGCATCAAGCGGTGTCTCAACAGAAGATGCATCAAATGAAAGCGGAGAAGAAAGCACAGAGTCGGAAAATGCTGCAGATAGTGCAGCTACTGAAAGTGCGACTGAAGATGAATCCGCAGATAGCGGGACAGAAAGTACAGAATCATCAGCAGAAGGGTCATCAGATGCGGCTCTTTTGGGGTCCTCAGATGATGCATTAGCGGGAGCTTCAGCTTCTTCATCAGCTGCATCATCCTCTTCCTCAGAGGAGACTTCAGAAGCTATCTTTGCGTATACCGGAGAGTATTTTGAGACATACGAGGATTTTAATAAAAAATATCCTACAGGTCATATAGAATTATCTATTCCGGTACAGGCACAGAGTGTTTTGGATGGAAGTTCAGAAATGGACCTGATGAGTGAAGCCGACTCTTATGGCTCCTATTACGTAAATACAAATCTTCCTGCACTAAGAAATCAGGCACCATATGGTACATGTTGGGCATTTGCTACAACGGCACTTGCTGAAATAAATCTTATGAAAACCGGAACTATGAGTTCTCCTGATATGTCAGAATTACATCTGGCATATTTTACAAGTAACAGTGTAGGTGATCCGCTAGGTGGTACTGACAATGATATAATCAGTCTGGGCACTGAAAATGCACTTGATGCAGGGGGAAATGGTATTTTTGCATTAAGTACCTTTGACAGATGGATGGGTGTTGCGGATGAATCGATTGCAAAGTATTCAGATGCAGGCAATATATTATCTACAGGCTTAAGCTCAGATATAGCTTATGAGGATGTGGCCCATGTTGTTAATTATTATGTTGAGCCGATCAGTACTGATAAAAATATCATAGCGACCACTAAACATGCCGGCATAAAGAAGATGATTCATGATTATGGTGCAGCAAGTATAAGTTTTTTTGCAGCAGATGGTTTTTCGCCTGTGACCAGTGGTGGTGTTTTTAATTCATCCACAAATGCGTATTATAATCCTGAAGTAACTCAAGTAAATCATGAAGTTGTTGTTGTTGGATGGGATGATAATTTTTCTAAAAATAATTTCGCAGTCACACCTCCCGGAGATGGGGCATTTCTGGTTAGAAATAGCTGGAGAAAGGGAAATGGTACAGCTATTTCTGATAATATGGGCTATGATGGATATTTCTGGATGTCTTATTATGAGGGAACTTTAGGAAATGAAGCCTATGCGGCAGAGTTCGAATTAGCAGACAATTATGATAACAATTATGAATATGATGGCGCTTCTTATAAAGTATACTGGTATGGTGCTTATAAAGCTGCCAATGTATTTACTGCCAAGGCTGATGGCGGAGGAAACGGAGAACGACTGGATGCGGTTTCTTTTTATACAACTTCGTCAAATGTTGATTATACAATAGAAATCTATACCAATCTTACTGATGATAGTAGTCCTGTCAGTGGTACTAAAGTTGGTAGTGCAACAACTACAGGTACGACAACTTATACAGGTTTTTATACCGTTCAATTAGATGATGCTGTTATTTTGTCACCCGGAACAAAATTCTCAGTTGTTGTTACTCTTAAAAGTGATGACGACGAGCCGCCACTTATAGCTAATGCATATGAAATCAATGGTGGAAAAGCCACAGTTTCAGCCGGGGAGAGTTTTATTGCTTTTAATAGTGGATGGATGGATCTTTCAAACTTTTCAGATGGTAAGGTAGACAACATTTGTATAAAAGCTTTTACCAATAATATCGAGTCCACAGAAGAAATACTTCCTGAAGATATTGAATTTTATAATCTTGAAAGTGATCCGATGTCAGTTGGTGTTGGAGAATCCGTTACAGTAAAAGCCAAAATTCTTCCTGCCAATGCTACAGACAGAAAGGTAAATTGGACCAGCTCAGATACTGCAATAGCGACTGTTTCTAAGAGCGGAACCGTGACAGGAGTAGCTGCGGGAACTGCAACTATTACTGCAAAATCAAATTCAGGAAATGTATCTAAGTCATATACCGTGAAGGTTGTAAATAAACTTTTGGGACTAGGTATCAAGCCTGCTAAGAGTTACAACGAGTACAGATCAGGCAATACCTATACATTTACAGCTGTTAACACGCCTTCAACATACATTTCATCTGAAGAAGTAATCTGGAGCACAAGTACTCCGGAAATTGTTTCTGTAGTCAGTAAAAATGGCAATTGTGAAGTGACGGTACTCAGTGCGGGTGTTTTTGATATTACAGCCAGTCTTGAAGGAATTATAGCCACATATTCCGATGAGGCTTATCCTTCTGAAAATGACTACAAATTTACTGTTAACAAAGATAATTCTGTGACTTTATGGTGGAAAAAAATCCCTCAGGCAGAAGTGTATGTTGTTGCCTATGCAAATGAAGCAGGCGAATTTATAGAAAATGAAGTGTACTATGATGATTCAGCATATATATTAAATGAAAATGAGTATGAGTATACTTTTACAAATTGTCAGAATGATTATACCAAATCCAGTTGTGTATATGGTTTTGGATATGTCATTGATGGCTATTTAAAATCTGTAACATATGATATTAAACTCAACAAAACAGCGACTATAACCTATGTTGTTGGAGATGGTGTTTTAAGTAATGACAGTCCTTCATTTTATGTTATTGGATATGAAACTAAACTTATTGAACCCACACCACCTAAAGGATATGATTTTGACGGCTGGTATCTGGACTCCAAGTATACAGAGAGTAAACTTAGAACCAAAATACTGGCAACAGATAAGGACAATCTTAAGTTATATGCCAAGTATTCAGTTATTACCAATAAAGTTTATTTTGATGCCCAGGATGGAAGTGATCCTGTAAAAGTAAAGGTTAATGAAGGAGACGTTGTCGAGAAACCTGCTGATCCTGTAAGAGAAGGCTATAAATTTGTTGGCTGGTATACTGATAAGGCATGTACTACAGGTAATGAGTATGATTTTTCACAGCCTGTTACAGCATCTGAACTATATTTGTATGGTAAATGGCATGCAGCGCCATTATCAGATGATTATGGATATGAGGTAGATAAATATAACAACGTTACCTTCTGGTGGAATGCAATTGACGGTGCTTCTACATATAGTATCAAAAAGGATAATAAGACTCTTAAAACAGTAACAGAGAATGGAAAATCAAAATATGAATATGCATATACGGCATACAAGAATAACTATTCAGTTATTTCAGAAAAATTTATTTTGGAGTATGTAATAGAGAGTATTACGTATAGTGTTCCTATAGAAGTTACGTTCAATAAAACAGCGACTATAACTTATGTTTTGGGAAGTGGAACACAAAACTCTTCTAATCCTGATATTTATGTAGTCGGATATGAGACAAAAATATATGATGCCATACCTGCTGACGGAAGAGTATTTGATGGCTGGTATAAGTATTCAGATTATAGCGGAAACAAGGTTTCAAGCATATCAGCATCAGATTCGGAAAATATTGTTTTGTATGCCAAGTATACAAAGCTAAAGCAGACAGTTACTTTTAATAAAAATAATGCCGATTCCGTAAAGACTTTTACTGTTCAGGTTGAATATGGAGATACTGTTATCAAACCATTCAATCCTGAATATACAGGCTACAAATTTGCAGGCTGGTATATTGATTCTGCTTGTACCGACGGAAATGAATTTGATTTCGAAGAAAAGGTAACAAAGGATTTTACATTATATGCCAAGTGGGTTGCCGATGTATTTAGTATTTCAATTATGAAATATGATAATTCGGCTACTGACTTTGTTCCAAATGAAATCATAGCAGGTGATAGTATAACATTAACTGCGCAAGTAAGGACAGCAGGTGATACGGATAAAGGATTTGACTGGTACAATTATGGAGAAGATTCCTCTGTTGTATATGCAGATATTTATCCTACAGGAGCAGCCACTGTAACAGTCAATAGTAAAGGCAATCTTGTTATTTCTGCTTTAAAGGCAGGAACAGTAAAAGTAACAGCTGTTTCACAAGCAGATACTTCAATAACGGACAGTAAGACTATTGCTATAAAGGAAATAAATCCTCAGCGTATTAAAGTTGTAGCTGAAAAGATTTCAGGAAATGATATATCTTCCGATGCTGCTTATGGTATATATATCAGCAAAAATGAAAATTTACAGAGCAGGATAAAGTTAAGCTACAGTGCATATAATGATACGAATAAAATAGAAAGTCCTGATCAGAGTGTTACTGTAAGTTGTTCAGAATATCTGATAATTGAAAAATCAGGTGATGGTTATGTAATAATAAAGCCTGATGAAAGTAAAATAGATTTTGATGATGATACAAGTATTATTACTGCACCGGTAACATTTATATCAGATGCCGATGAACTTGTAACATCTGAGTATGATGTAATAATTAGTACAGCGGATAATGAATCTGATATAGAGATTCCGGAACTTCAGATTATCAGTTCAGGAAAGGACTATAGTATATATGGTTCAAGTAATCCTGCTACCGATATAGACGAAGACGGAATAAGACTTGCCGCAGGCAAGAGTGTTGGCTTAAAGGCTCTTTTAAATATTGATTCAAGTGATAAGAGTATAGAATGGTTTAGTGAGAACACCTCAGTTGCTACCGTTTCTTCTTCAGGAAAGATAAGTGCTAAAGGAGCAGGTGAAGTTGTTATTTCAGCTATTTACGTAAGCCAAAATATCAAAGCTTCTGCCAGGGTTGTGGTTTATGATCCGGTAACAAGTTTTGCTATTGATAAAAAGAGTCTCAAACTTGGTAAGAATCAGAGTGCATACATAAATATAACTGCGCTTCTGCCGGTAACAGCAAGTAGCGATATTACAATTGTCAGCGATAATACCAAGGTTGCTACAGCGACCATGATTGATGAAAAAACTGTCCTTGTTTCATCGGGTAATGCCGGAAAAGCTAATATTACTTTGAAAACAGCCAATGATGAAAAAACAGCCAAGTGCTCTGTTACGGTTGGTAATTCTGTTGAGAGTATTAGTGTTATTGCCAAGGGTGTATCTAATGGAGCTGATGCAGCAGTTGCTGTTGGTAAGACTATTCAAATGCAGGCTGTATTTAACGGAGGTAATAAGTCAAGCCAGCCTGTAAATAAAGAAATCAGTTGGGAAATATTGGAAAGTAGTTGTGAAGGCGTTGCAACTGTAAATGAAAAGGGTATTATAAAGGCCGAAAAAGAGGGCTGGATAAGAGTAGTGGCAAAGAGTACAACGGATGTTTTCGATGATGATTACGTAACATCTGAACCGGTGACTGTTTATACATACGTCCAATTAAAAAAGGCGTCTATAAACCCAAATACTGTAACTCTTGCACCCGGAAAAAGTTATACTCTTAATGCAACTGTTTTATCGACAGTTACAGGCCATGATGTTACGGGAAGCAGTCTTTTATCATCAGCTGAAGATGAACTGGTTTGGAAATGTAAAAACTCAGTAGATGAGGGATATATTACAATTGTGCCAAGTGATGATGATCCTGCAACCTGCGTTGTCAGTGTTCCGTCTTCTGTAAATGTAAATAGGACAGTTCCTGTTGTAGCATCTTTTAAAGCTTATAATGCAAAAAAAGCAACAACTATGACCTGTAATATTAATATAACAACAGGTGCACTTAAAAAGATTCAGCTTAGTAGTACGAAACTTTCTTTGAATCGTGGAGCAGAGGGAATCGTAAGTGCCAAGCTTACACCTATGGTACCAGAAGAATCTGGCGTAGTATGGGAAATAACAGATCAGGCAAGTAAGAATCTGATATGTCTGGTAGATGAGGACGGAAATGAAGTAACTTCAATAACTACCGATGATGATGCAGGAGCAGGTGCTAATTATATAAGAGTAAAAGTGCTTTCCACAGGGGCAACAAACAAGGCAAAGGCATATATAACAGCAACTACAGTTGGAGTTAATTCCAAGAATAAGACACTTTCTGCTAAGGTTATTGTAGAAATAGGAAATGAAGCAAAGGATATACGCATAACCTCAGGCAAAAATGATGTAACATGGATATCTTCGGCATCGAATAATAACAATAAGTTACTTCAGATTGCTGAAAAGAAGAGTGTAGCTTTAAAAGCAGTTGTATATAACAAATATGTCGAGAACGCTCCAAAATCATGTATAAAGGCCGGAAATCAGAAGATTACATGGCAGAGCTCTGATGAGTCTGTTGCAACAGTTAATGCTTCAGGAAAAGTTACTGCAGTAGGAACAGGTGAGGCATATATAACTGCTTATTCTACAGATATTAACTATGAAGATGGCAGTAATTTGACCGGTGAACCTAAAGTTAGTGCAAAGGCACTTGTATACGTATACGCGGCTGCAAACAAAATTGCACTTGATAAGAATAAAGCAACTCTTGGAACCGGAATATCAACCGGTCAGGCTTTGTCTTCCATGAGACAGTATGATGTAATCACACCTGTTTTAGCATCTGAGAGCATATTTACAAATGCCGGCATATCTGCGGGATTATCAGATAAGAAAGCAACTATTGAATATGATATGATTACATGGCAGGTGGATTCAGGAACTGACGGAAAAGAACTTATTGCGGTAGCTGCTATAGATACCAATAAAATAAATTCTGTCAGGGATGCTGGAAATAAGCAGAAGCTTATAGGTGAGTATGACAGTGAATTTGTTCCTATCTCACCAAAGTCAGAGGTTTCTGTATTTACTACAGGTTCGGGAGAAGCTCTCGCAATAAAAGCACTTAGGGCAGGCACAGTTAAGATTACTGCAACAGCTCCGGGCGGAAAGAAAGCTGTTTGCACAGTGACAATAAATACCCATGTGGAAAATGTAACACTTAAACTGGATTGGCCGGATGATACATCAGAAAATAAACTATATTCCTATGATGATCCGGTGCAGAAGGTAGTAACGGTTAATAAACAAAAATATACTGTAAATGTTATAGAAAAACTGACTGAAGCTGAAAAGAACAGCTACGGAGGAAGTGATTATGTGGCAAGACTTGATCTTAAGAGCATAAAGAGTACTAAACTTGTACCTGTTTTGGATTATTACGCAGGTGTAAGTGATGATGGCAGTGGTAATTATGTAGATGAAACTTGTTATTATTCCGATAAGTCAGGTAAAAAGTTTGGTTCTGTGCAAAATGCAGCAACATCAAGTTATAAATCCTTGAAAAAATTTGTTGCAAACCAGACAGTTTATTATAAGAGTTCTGATTCAAGTATAGTTAAAGTTGATGCCAAAGGCACCATGACTGCAAATGCAAGCGGAAAAGCTTATATCACAATTACCACAGCAGATAGATCTAAATCTATAACCGTATGTGTAGTTGTAAGTAAGACAGCAGGAGAATCTGTAAATCAGTAATGAAATAACATATTGATTAATTATAATGAGCCGGCTTGAAGCCGGCTCATTTATTTTGAATATGAAAATAAGTATTTACTGTATAGTAAATCTGTCAAGGTTTCCATTGATAGTATCTACTGCCTCGGATACTGAGGAAGCAGCAGTTGCAACCATCTCTGATGAGGAAGCAACGCCTTTTGCTGCTTCTGTAACTCTTTCAACATTATCAGCGATTTCCTGAGTTGATGCAGATTGTTCTTCAGAAACGGAAGCCATGTTAGTAGCTACATCATTTACAATACCCATTTGTTCAGCCATGACAGTCAGAGTCTGGTTGGCATCTGATAACTGCTGAGTTATATCCTTAAATGTTGTAGCTGCCGTATTTACAGATTCGGCGCTGGAGTTAATGAGCTGTGTATTTGCTTCCGATTTTTCAGAAAGCAGTTGAACTCTTGCAGACATATCTTTAATGATATCTGCAATTTGTTTTGTGGCATCGGCCGAATTCTGAGCAAGTTGACCAATTTCCTGAGCAACAACTGCAAATCCTTTTCCTGCCTCACCGGCTCTTGCTGCCTCAATACTTGCATTGAGGGAAAGAAGATTAGTCTGCGATGAAATAGAGTTAATAAGATCAACAATCTGATTTATCTTGGAAGCAGCATCATCAACACTGGTAACGGCTTCTGCCATGTCATTCATTGACTCAACAATATCGTTCATACCACCTGCAACGTTAGCCATTTCATGCTGACCGGAATCAGCCTTGGAAACAAGCTCGTTCATTGTTGTTTCAATCTGTTGTTCCTGTTCGGTTACATTTGATACTGTCTGAGCAAGGATTGTGGCATTTTCAGCAACTTCTGTGACAGCTTTAGCCATGTTATCAATATTTTCACGAATCTGAGTCATACTTGTTGATTGTTCATTTGCAGCTCCCTCAAGGTGCTCAGCTGTATCTTTTGAAGTTTGAGCATCACCAAGAAGTCGTCCTGAAACATTTTTGATTTCGCTAAGAGAAGATCTCATTCCGTTTACGAAGTCGCCCATAGCATTGTTCATAAATGCTATTTCATCATTGCCATTTGAAGAAATATTGACAGTAAAATCACCGCTTGAAATCTTTTCAATATTGTCTGTAAGAGAAGTAACAGGCTGCTTGATCATCTTACTTAATACTAAGTTCATAATTACAATTACAGCAATTATAGCAATTATAGCTATTATAATAAGTATAATCAATATACGTTGAACTGTTGAAAGAACTTCATCTTGTTTTGCATAGGCTATTACATACCAATCTGTACCACTTACACCTGATGCTGCAAGGAAATATTTCTGTCCGCCAATATTAGCACTAGCCACTTCATGGGTATCTTTAGCGGATTCAGCTGTAACAAATTCTGCAATAGAAGTCAGGAAAGGATTGTCTGTAATATCAGCTATGTTAGAACCGCAAAGTGTGGGGTCGTCTTTGTAGGTTAAGAGAAGGCCTTGGCTTGTTACCATCATAGCGCCACCGGTTTTATATAGCTGGACACTATTAAGTTGTTCTTGTACGGTTGAAAGGAAAAGATCAGATGCGAATGCACCCTGGCGTCCGTCCTTAAGATATACACGTCTTATAACAGAAGCACACAGGTCTCCTGTAACTGTATCAAAATATGGAACATCATAATAATAAAACCAGCTATTTGTATATTCCTGTGAGGCTTTGAACATTACATTTTCCGTAATATTGTCAATAGCGTAGGTTGGATCTGCAGGATATAAAAATGTACCGTCATCAAGCATTAGATATGCTCCTGTAGGAATAAGTTCATACCTTGAAAGTGTACCCATGAGATAATTCATTAATGTTTCATTATCTTTAAATTCATTTTGTTCAATTGCATCAGCTACACCGTTTAAATAGTAGAATGTGGAATTTAGTTCTCTGTTCACATTACTGGCATTTACGGCCACTTCATTTTCCATTGAATCATAGATTAAATTTTTGATCATGGAAAAGCCAAGTGAAAAAGTTACTGCTTCGGAAATAATAATTGTGACCAATAACATAGCCACGAATAGAAGTGAAATTTTGGTGCTTATTGCTTTTGGGGATGCACCATCTTTTTTTACAGATTCCCTACTCATAAAAGCCTCCTTGTTATAAAACGTTTTGACGTTATTACGTCATAACCATGATACATGATAGTTATAAATTTATAATAAATATTGTATATATTGATAATTAATTATTTATTATTCAAATCCATAAAAATATATTTTGATATTGTTATAAAAATATAGTTCATGGTATTGTTTT
>JAILBM010000085.1 GCA_024680925.1 Butyrivibrio sp. | reverse complement strand
CGCATCCTTTAGGGCAGCCTTGTATCCGGTGAATCTTGCAAGGTCTACACCTTTTTTATTATCGGATATGAATGCTATTTTCTTATGACCGTTATCTATCAGATATCGGGTCATATCATAGGCACCCTTTTCATCCTCAAGTCCAACATTGGTAAAATGTTTAAGACCCTCTATGCTATAGGTATCAATACAAACAATAGGCTTCTTGTATTTCTTACTGACCCTGATTCCATCATCATCGAGCATACCAAAGAGAAGTAATCCATCTACATTCCATGTGGAAACATGACGCATTATCTCATCAATATCACTTGAGATATAGATCATCATAAAATATCCGGCCTTACGTATAGCTTCCTCAATACCGCCTACCATCTCAGATACAAAGGGATCCGTAAGGAGATTGGCATATTTATCAGCCCTTGCTTTCATGGCAAATCCGATAATACCTGACTTATTCTGAGCAAGATTGCGGGCACTTATATTAGGCACATAATCAACCTTATCCAGAAATTCCTGAACCCGTTCAATGGTTGCAGGGGATACCTCTTTAGTCTTGCCATGTATAACATTAGAAACCGTTGTCGTGCTCATATTAAGCTGAGCAGCTATCTCTTTTATTGTAATCATCTTCATCTCCTACATATGGATTATTAGCATACAACCCATCAACCAGATAAAGATTGTTACTAGTTATTATATAGCATACAATTTAACTTTTCATCAAGTATTTATTATAAAAAATTTTCGTTTACGATTTTCAGCAGTTCCTGCGGATTTAGCGGCATTGGAACATATCCGTTGGCTCCGCTTTCAGCTGCTATAACCTTATCTTCTTTAGATACCTCTGACGATATTGCATAGATTAGAACTTTTCCTGCATCTTCTCTGTCAAGGCTCCTAATCTTCCTTATCGCTTCATAGCCTGTCATTACAGGCAGGTGAAGGCAGGTAATGATCATATCGTAGAATCCTTCCTTATGCCTTTTAAAGGTCTCTACTGCATCACAGCCATCTGCTACACATTCTATTTTGTAATCATTTTCAGATAAAATTTCTTCTATAAGAACTCCGTCTTCTTCATTATCTTCTACCACAAGGACTCTGCCCTTATAGCCATCAAGATACTGATCGTCATAGACTTCATATCGTTCATCCATAAAGCTTTCGTCATAAACCTTAAAGGGCAGATATATTTTAACGGTAACTATCCTGTCCTTATTACAGGTAACCTTGATTGTTCCGCCCATTACATTTATTATCTTCTGAACATAACCAAAGCCTATTCCTGCGCCTATGTAGTTACCCTCATCCTGTCTGTAATCATTATCCAAAGCCCTCTTAAAATGATCAAAGCTTTCCTGTATCATTCCATAAAGATTATAGGACACGGTAAACTCAAATCTTGCAAAACCGGTATCTGACCTTCTTAATATTTTGCCCTTAACTTCTATTATGCTGTCCTCAGAACTATTGTTAAAGGCGCCGCTGATAATATTATCGAATACTCTCTGGAAAAGAACCGGATCCATATATACATTTTCCGAAGGCATATCAAGAATAAGCTCCTGCCTTTTATGGGACTCCTTGTACATAAACATTTTCCTGATATTGGCGCCTTCTACGGCAGTATTACAGGTGACTTCTTTTACAGCCACGGTTCTTTGAGATATATCACTGTTTTCATGGATTTCTTTTGCAAGTCCGTTAAGATATGAATAAGCCTCTTCAAGCTTTAATATATTATCGCTGACAACATGATCATTACTTACATTATTTTTTATATTGGTTATACATTCTCCGGCTTCCATCAGCGGCACAATTATATCATCTGCCAGGGAAGTTATAAGCTCATTTCTGGACATCTGGGCCTTATGTTTCTCAGTAACATCAGCTATAAAAACATAGTACACATTCCCATAATCCCCTGCCGTAGCAAAATGTCCATAGTCTTCTATGTACCTGACAGAGCCGTCTTTCCTAAGTATCCTGTACTCAACATAGTCCTGATTTTTCTCACTTCTGTCTATCTGCAGGTCTATGGAGGATTGTATCTTGATAAAGTCCTCAGGATGCACCATTCCGTTAAAAGAATAGCCTGTAAGAGCCTTAAACTCTTCAAGATCCCCGCAGCCGAACATTTCAAGGACTACACTGTTTACAAAGATAATCTCCGCCTTTTCCGTATCCTTATATACAAAAAATCCACCGGGGATGTTTTCCGCCATTTGCCTAATTATAGGCAGGGTATCTTTTGTCAGAACAAATTCTGGAATAGCGTTCTCCATCTGAGCCTCCGTCATTATGAATAGTGAACGTTTTAACGTTAATATATATCCTATTATATCCATTTGAAATAGCATTGTCTTTATTTTTATTGATGATTTATAAACAATTTTTATTTTGGTAATAAAAAAACTGCTTGTATCAGTATATTTACACTAAGGTAAATACTACTGACACAAACAGCTTTATAAAATGATTCCAATAATATCAGATATTACTTATACTGCTTAACTCCAAATGAATCAAAAACAGCGGTTCTAAAGCTTGTAAGGCTCTCAAAGCAGCCATCGGCTATCATCTGAGCACCAAGGTTACCGATTGCTGTTGCTTCACCCGGTCCGGCATTTACTACCCTTCCTGTTTCAGCAGCAGTAAGTTCATTTAAATAAACTGCATTTGAACCTCCACCGACAATATTTACAGAATCAAAATGCTTGCCTGTAATAGCCTCGATTTCCTCAGTTGCCTGTTTGTAGCAAAGAGCAAGACTTCTGTAAATTACCTTTGCAAGTTCCCAAGGAGTAACAGGTACCTGTTCACCTTTTTCACTGCAGGCATCCTGAACAGCCTTTATCATTGAATCCGGTGCAAGGAATCTGTCAGAGTTGGCATCAACAACAGAGGTAATGTCCTCAAGAGCCGCTTTTTCACAAAGACTGGCAAAAGAGTAATCATCCTCAGCCTTCTTACCGGGATAATCATAGCCTGCTTCAAGCTCTTTTTTTACAGACTGTATCATCCAAAGACCCATAATGTTCTTAAGGAATCTGTACCTGTGCTGATATCCGCCTTCATTGGTAAAGTTAGCCTTTCTTGCAGCCTCACTGCAATTAGCTTCCTGCAGCTCACAGCCCATAAGTGACCATGTACCTGAAGAAATGTAAAGACAGTTCTCATCCGTACATGGAACACTCATAACTGCTGATCCCGTATCGTGGGTAGCAGGAAGAATAACCTTACAGTTAAAGCCCACTTCCTTTTGAATATCTTCCAAAAGCTCACCAACAAAAGTTCCGGGCATTGACAGCTCTCCAAAAAGTCTCTTTGGAAAACCAAGCTTTTCGATAAGTTCATAGTCCCAGTCATTGGTTCTTGCATTAAGGAGCTGACCTGTAGAAGCATTGGTGTATTCCTGCTTCTTAACTCCTGTAAGAAGGAAATGGAAATAATCAGGAATCATAAGAAGACTCTCTGCCTTTTCAAGATTCTCGCTTTCCTGTTCCTTCACAGCCATAAGCTGATATATTGTATTAAAAATAGCTTTTTGAATACCCGTTCTGTTATAAAGCTCCTCTTCGGAAACTTTCTCGTATACCTTCTCATCCATGCCGTTTGTTCTGCTGTCACGGTATCCGTAGGTAGGTCCCAAAACCCTATCTTCCTTATCCAGAAGAACATAGTCTACACCCCATGTATCTATGCCCATACTAACCGGAAGCTTTCCAAGCTCGGCACATTTCTTCATGCCGTTTTTAATCTCATTAAAAAGAGCATTTGTATCCCAGCATAGGTGTCCGTTATTTTTGACCATTCCATTGGCAAATCGATAAATCTCTTCGTATCTGATAAGACCGTTCTCGATATGAGCCAGAATGTGTCTTCCGGAGGAAGCACCTATGTCTACAGCAAGATAATACTTATCCATTATTTTCCCCATTTATATACCCGTCCAAAAGTCCGGGGCATTATTTATTAATACTCACCAATCTTCTTACTCTTTTTCTCATATAAGAAGTTCTCGTTGATCGTAACGTTAAATGGTGCATTAAGTGCTCTGAAGTTATCAGGCTCAATTGTCTGGCGCTTGGAATCTGTCATGGAAAGAACCTTAACAAGAACCTCTGCTGCCTTCTCAACTGTGTGCATAAGACCAAATGTAATATCAAAATCTGTACCGCAGGCAAACATACCGTGGTGAGCCCAGATAGCAACATCCTGAGTCTTCATGATTTCTGATGTAGCAACAGCGATTTCTCTTCCGCCAGGAACCATCCACGGAACAACACCGATTCCTTCAGGGAATACGATAGGACACTCTGTAGCCATTTCCCAAATTTCTCTTGTGAATACCTTTCCGTCAAGAGGAAGAACGTATGTAAGAGCGATTGTATTAACAGGATGGCAGTGATATACCACGCGGATCTGTGCATCTCTCTTCTTACAAACCTCAAGGTTCATAAGGTGTGAAGGAAGCTCTGAAGTTGGCTTTCCACCATTTACAAGTCCCCAAACGATTTTATATTTCTCACCTGCATCATCTACCTTAATAAGGCAAACATTAGCTGCAGGATCAAGCTCAACATTTCTCATATACTTGCCTGAACCTGTTACCATAAAGTACTCACCGGCAAGATCCTTAACTGTAGTTCCGATTGGAAGCCACTCACCATCTTCCTTTAAGTCTTCCTTTACAGAAGCGATTTCTTCGTCCTTAACTCTGTAGCTTAAGTTTCCACCATTTCTCTCATGCCAGCCCTGATAAAAACCGTCTACACATACTCGACAAAAACCCTTTGCAAACTCTGCATCTAATACCTTCATTGTACCAATACTCCTTTTCAAATCTTCAAATCTGTTTAATGAACTGAAAATCTTTTTCTTATATCATATTACTATCCTATAATATGGTTTTTAAGGTCTTAATCAGAATAAAAAGAGGTCCTTTCTTGCAATGGCATTTTACGAAATGCTATAATTATGAAAAGCTCTTAAAGTCCTTAGAATTCGATTTTGTATCTTTTCTTTAAATTTTTGCTCCTGCAAAAATAGGTCTTTAATAGTCATTTTTGAATTGAAATTTTAAAATATTGCAAAGTCATATCAAAAGGGATCTTTTCATGAATATCGATTTACTATCAAAGCTGTCTGTTATTACTGAGGAAGAACAGGCTATTTTAAACGGTAACAAGACCATAAACAGGGAGCTCTATTACAGTGCGGATAAAAAGTCTTCCGCTCAGGAAAGCGATGAAATTGACTCAGGCCGGGTACTTCAGGACGGAAAGCTTATAGACATACGTCCCCATGTGCGATTTGTACATTTTCCTGAACACACCCATAACTTTGTAGAGTTCATATACATGTGCCAGGGGCAGACAACCCATATAATTGACGGTCAAAAGGTAGTCCTTAGGCAGGGAGACCTTCTGTTTATGAATCAGCATGCCAAACAGGAAATTGAGCCTGCAGGCCGTCACGACATAGCCGTAAATTTTATGATACAGCCGGAGTTTTTTGACGTAGCCTTTCAGATGATGGATAAAGAGGAAAACCCCTTAAGAGAATTTATTATAAGCTGCCTTACAAAGGAAAGCTCCTACAGTAACTATCTTCATTTCCATGTAGTTGATATTCTGCCGATTCAGAATCTTATGGAAAACATGATCTGGAACATGCTGGAAAATGAAAGCAACCAGCAGCTTCTTAATCAGACCACCATGGGGCTTTTATTCCAGAATCTGTCAAACCATACAGAGCTTATAAATGTTTCGGAAAAGTCCTATGATCAGGAGCTGGTATTTAGCCTTTTAAGATACATTGAGCATGAATACCGCATTGCTTCCCTTACAGACTTCTGCTCTGCCAACAATGTGGACAACTACACCATCAGCAGACTTATCAAGAAAAACACCTCCCATACCTTTAAGGAGCTTTTACAAAATAAGCGCATGAGCGAGGCAACCCATCTTTTAAAGACCACAAACATACCTATTGCAGATATTTCCGAAATGGTGGGCTACGATAACACAAGCTTTTTTCACAGATTATTCAGAAGAATATACGGCTGCAGTCCAAGGGATTACAGACTCTCCCTGGTTTCCTTAGAGAATGCCAAGAAGTCTTGAAATGCCTGCATTTAGCCATACTCCTTTTTTCACTAACTTTTAATAGTTATTTAATTGGATGCAAAAATGATTAATGCTATAAGTTAAGTAGAGATATTATGTCGTCAAGGATGACATCGCTTAATATCAAAGGAGTGATTATTATGGGAATAAATGTAAATATGGATTACTCGACACTGTTTAGCAGTCTTTCGGGCAGTTCTTCAACAGATAATTTATATTCACTTACAAGCTCCATCAGCGATTATGCCAGCATCAGAAACGGCAGCTATGGAAAGCTTGTAAAAGCATATTACGAAAAAATAGATTCAGAAAGCGAAGATGATTCCTCTTCTGATACTTCCTCAACTTCCAGCAGCAGCTCTTCAACAAAAACCGACTCTGCCAAAGCTTATACAAACATAGTATCAGATGCAGACGATCTTCAGGAATCGGCTGCAAAGCTTAACTCTTCCGGCAGCTCATCTGTTTTTGGTAAAGAATATATCAAAGACTCAGAAACAGGAAATATGAATTACGACTATAATACATCGAAAATCACAAGTGCCGTTAAGAGCTTTGTAAGTGACTACAACTCTCTTATAAAAAGTGCTTCAAAGGTTACCGATTCAACTGTTTCAACAAGAGCAAGTTATATGCAAAAGGTTACCTCCAATTACGAGGATGCCTTATCTCAAATAGGCATAACTCTAAATGATAACGGTACTCTTTCTGTGGACAGTGATAAACTCAGTTCCTCCAACATGGAGGCTGTAAAATCAGTATTTGGTGGAAGCAGCGGTTATGCTTATCAGGTTTCTTCCGCAGCATCACTTATTGAAAGCGGAGCTACAAGTGCTGCATCAAGTGCAGGTTCCAGCTATACCGCAAACGGCAGCTATAATTTCGGATCTGCCACTTCTTCAATCTTTGATTCAATAGTTTAAACTGCATATATAAAATAAGCGGCGGTGGATATATGATCCATCGCCGCATTTTATGTGAATAAATATTATTCATCTAATTTATCAACATATTTAATTCTGTAAATTCTCTTTAAAGATTCATTTATCCTATCTTCCGTAAGCTCTCCGCTTGCAACGGCATCTAATATACCCTGATAGCCTTCCTCAAAGCTCTCCGGCATATAAAGCATATCTGCTCCTGCCTCCAATGCCTTTACACAAGCCTCTGCCGAGGTGTAATAGTTAGTAACCGCACTCTGATTAAGTTCATCGGTAATAACTATTCCTTCATAGCCAAGCTCTGACCTTAGAACATCGCTAATAACCACTGATGAAAGAGAACATGGAGTA
>JAILBM010000077.1 GCA_024680925.1 Butyrivibrio sp. | reverse complement strand
GACTCACTTCTTTTAATATATATATAAGCTCATTTGTATTTATAGGTTTAGACAAAAAGGCATCACAGCCTGCCTGTAAAGCTTTTCTTTTTTCATCTGCAAAGGCATTTGCGCTTATACCTATAACAGGAATACCTGATTTAAAGCTGTCACTAAGTTTCCTGATCTCTTTTACTGCCTTTCTTCCATCCATAATAGGCATCTTAATATCCATAAGAACGGCATTGTAATACAAAGAATTGTTTCTTCGTATCATTTCAAGAGCCATAAGTCCGTTAGAAGCAGACTCGGCTGCAGCTCCAAGAGATTTAATAATATCTACAAGAATATCAACGTTTATCTGATTATCATCTACAACCAAAAAGCGCTTTCCACGTAATATTCCGTTGTTTATTGCATCAGAAACCGCTATTGATCCATTTTCAGCATGTCTTCCACCGTTTAAAGCATTTATTTTATTTAGCACTTCCTGTCCCGGCTGCTTTAAATCTATTCTAAGAATAAACTTGGTTCCCTTTTCTTTTTCACTGGAAAAGGTAATTGTCCCGCCCAGCAGTTCCATCATCTGCTTCACAATGGAAAGTCCCAGTCCGCTTCCATTTACAAATGCAACCCTCTGATCATTTTCTCTTGAAAACGGTTCATATATTTTATCCTTAAAATCATCACTTATTCCAAATCCATTATCTGAAATTTCAAACTGATAGGAGGAATATCCCTTAGTCTGGCTTTCATATTCAAGTACCTTAATATCAATTATTCCATTATCATTTGTGTAATTAATGGAATTAAGAAGTATATTTTGCAGTATTCGAATAAGTTTACCTTTGTCTGCCAAAACAACAGGATTCTTTACCCGAACGTTATAATTGATAGTATGCTTCTTTTTATCTGCTAAAGGTTTAACTTCACTCAAAAGATCTTCAATTACTGCATTTATGTTATTAGGCTCCTGTTCCAGCTGAAATCTGCCACTTTCAATTTTGGTTATATCAAGTATATTACCTATAAGTTCCATAAGGGTTTTGCTGGCAGTGAGGGTTTTGTCAATATATCCGTATGCTTTTTCAGGATTATTAATATTAGCCTTTGCAAGGGTAGCATATCCTATGATTGCATTCATCGGAGTTCTGATATCATGGGACATATTGGACAAAAAGTCCGTTTTGGCTTTACTTGCCTGGCGCGCTTCACTAAGGGCTATTTCCAAAAGTTCTCTGTTCTTCTCATTTTCCTTTTTGATTTTAAATGCTTCGGCCCTATCGTCCTCAAGCCTTCTAAAGCACATAAGAATAAGAGTTGGAATCTTCTTTTTATTTCTCTCCAGAATCCTGAATTCAACTGTTCTCCATTTACCATAATTCACAGTATATGAAATTTCATATACATCCTTAACAGAAAGTTCCTTTCTCAGGTTTTCTATAGAACCAAGACGTTCTCTCTCTGCAGAAAACTCTTCATCTATTCGGGTCTTGGAATATTTGGTATTAAATTCAGAATAGACTCCCTGCTTATCCATATCAAAGGAACCAAATTCTTCAGTTTCATATACAACTTTTATAAAGTCATTAGCAAGGTCAATTTGATAAATAAGAATATAACTGGAAAAAATAGAATCGATTATCTTAGTGTTAGCAATATCCATTGAACCCCCTCCAAGCAGATATCAGATATATCTATAATATCGTTAAATCGTACTATAATCAATACTTTTCAGATGATATTTTCGTAAAAAAAGCACTATATCTAATTGTTAAAAACAACCAATTAAATATAGTGCCTAAAATCAACCATTTTATAAATATACAACATGGTTAAAATATATTTTAATTATAGTTATAATTACTTTTTAATAAGAAGAGATTTTCCTGTCATCTCTGCTGGAACTTCTTCTCCCATGCACTCAATAAGTGTAGGAATGATATCAGCCAGACATCCACCTTCCTTAAGGCCATATCCCTCATCATAGTTAACAAGGATAAATGGAACGGGGTTAGTAGTATGTGCTGTGTGTGGCTGACCTGTCTCATAATCGATCATCTGCTCGCAATTACCATGGTCTGCACAGATAAACAATGTACCATTTTTAGCTTTAATAGCTTCAACAGCTCTTCCCACGCAGGAATCAACTGTTTCAACAGCCTTAACAGCAGCATCAATAACACCTGTATGACCTACCATATCAGGGTTTGCAAAATTGATAACTATAACATCATACTTATCGGAGTTGATAGCTTCTACAAGTCTGTCACATACTTCAGGTGCACTCATCTGAGGCTTAAGATCATAAGTAGGAACATCCTTAGGTGAATTTACAAGGATTCTGTCTTCTCCTTCATTTGGCTGTTCAACACCACCATTAAAGAAGAATGTAACATGGGCGTATTTTTCTGTTTCTGCAATACGTGCCTGTTTCATTCCCTTAGCTGCAAGCCATTCACCAAAAGTATTATTAAGAAGAACCTTCTTAAATGCAACTTCCTTATTAGGAATGTTAGGATCATAATCAACAAAAGTAACAAATTTGAGATCAAGTCTCTTTGCTCTGTCGAACTTATCAAACTCATCATCACAGAAGCAATGACAAATTTCTCTTGCTCTGTCAGGTCTGAAATTATAGAAAATAACTGAATCGCCATCTTTAATGGTAGCAACAGGTGCACCATTTTTCAGAACAACTGTAGGCTGAACAAACTCATCGCTTTCACCCTTATCATAGCTCTGCTGCATAGCATCATGAGCTGAAGGTGCTGTAACGCCTTCACCCTTTGTAAGAGCATCATAAGCTTTTACTACACGGTCATAGTTATTATCTCTGTCCATGGCATAATATCTTCCTGAAATAGAAGCAATCTCTCCTACTCCAAGCTCTGCCATTTTATCCTCAAGCTGTTTTACATAATCAATACCGCTCTTTGGAGGTGTATCTCTTCCATCCATAAATCCATGTACATAAACCTTGGAAAGGCCGTTCTTCTTAGCCAGTTCAAGAAGCCCGTAAAGATGTGTAATATGGCTGTGAACACCACCGTCAGACAAAAGACCGAACATATGAAGACTGCTGTCATTTTTCTTGCAATTCTCTACTGCGGCAACAAGAGCTTCATTTGTAAAGAAATCTCCATCCTCAATAGACTTGGTAATTCTTGTAAGTTCCTGATATACAATACGGCCTGCACCCATATTCATGTGGCCAACCTCTGAGTTACCCATCTGTCCATCAGGAAGTCCAACTGCAAGACCACTGGCATTACCCTTTACGCAAGGATAATCCTTCATAAGAGAGTCAAGTACAGGTGTATTTGCCATAGCAACGGCATTAGCCTTTGGATTCTCATTAAGACCAAAGCCATCAAGAATCATTAAAACTGTAGGTTTAGAACCTTTCATCTATTTATCCTCCATTATATGCAGCGCAGTGCGCCTAATTAACCAATTACTTAAAGAATTATAGCCTATAGCACTCACATTGACAAGAAGTTAACGAATTCTTTAGAATAATATTATACATCATCCCACTGTACGCAGATAAGCAGAGTTCCTTCTTCAACAGTAACACTAGCTTTCTCATCTATAATAAATTCATTACTTACCCCAATAGGGAAATCATTATCTATAACTCCGTTATCCATTTCAAACAAAGTCCCTTTGATACTCACGCCCTTCGCCTTTTCTCCCAGGCAAAAAACAGATAGCATCCCGGTCATTCCCGGATTAAACCTGATGGTTTCATTCTCCGCCACCAAAAGCATAGAAGAAGCATCCATTATATAACCTTTGGCTCCGTGATGCTTTATAAACAAAAGTGTCTGAACATTTGCAAAGGTGTGATCCAAACGGCTTCCTCCAAGAGCGCCATATAAATAGAATTTATCATAGCCTTTTTCAAGCCCCACCCTTACAGCTTTTAATGTATCTGTGTCATCTTTCATAACACTAAGTTTCATAACACGCTCAGGTGCATTCCGGGCTATTTCTCTAAGTTCTTCCATATACTGCCCGGGCATTTGGGACAATGAATCAAAATCCCCTATTATCAGATCCGGTAATATACCCATTTTACTTAAATGAGCATATCCCCCATCACATGCAATAAGGAAATCCCCTTCATTGTAATTTATATCCATAGGTATAAAACTACCGGCAGAAACAATTATACATTTACCATTCATATATTATGGAGTCATCTTCTTTCCTATAGTTTCGGTATCCATTGTGGATTCGTTATCTCCGCCCCAGTCAACTACTATTGTTTCCTCTGACTCACTTTCAGAAGTAAAGATTTCTGTTGAAAGGCGGTAATTCATCTTAGGTGTAAGAGTACCATTTATAGTTACATTACTGTAAAGATAAGTTACAGTATAGTTGGTATGAGGATAATAGCCACTGTCATCTCCGGCAGGTTCATAGGAAATTGCATTTCTCTGAATCCCGTCATCCTCAAGAAAATTAGCCCACAGTGTAAGAACACCCTGAGTTGAAGGATTTTCATCAAAGCTCATAAATCTGTAGGTCCATGTGCCATCCGTTCTTTCGAGCACAAGTCCCTCGCGGCTTACAGGTACATAGGTGGTATTTTGCAAAATCGTTTCTTCATTATTTAAAAAAGCATCTCTGAGAGTAATATAATCTTCAGAAACCACAAATTCTCTTAAAGCTTCTATATTACCACTATCAACTTCAGAAAAAATTCCTTCAAAAACAGAAAGCACTCCTGATGCATCTCCAAAGCAGGCTTCCAGAGAATCTGACTCAGCAGTACTAAGTCCAAGAGACGCTGCCCTTTCCAATAAAAGAGTATATTCAGCTGCATCTTCATACTTAAAATAAACACTGTCAGATGCCGGAACAAGATACTTTGTAATAATAGCTGAAAGCTCATCACTCGGGTTTTCTTCATAGGTATCCATTAGCGAAACCATTGCCTTATCATAGGTATCAAAAGCATCATCTGATTCCCAAAAAGTCAGATTATTGCCACTGTCATCAGTACTTCCAAAAGCATAGCTATAAGCAGAGGAAACAAGTTCAAGGGCATCTGCATTATCCGGGTCCATGGAAAGAACATTTATCATGGAAGCAACTGTTTCCATATCACCTTCACCTGCATTGATTTTCTTAACTGCCTCATTAAGAACCACTGCATAATAATTATTAAGAAGAGCCTCGCTCTGAGTATTTTCCCATCCGCTGTAAAGTACTGTCTTAGCTGATTCTGTATCCTCGAGGCTAAGATATGCACCTGCCATATTGGAATATGCTTCTAAATTAGATGCATCAATTTCTATAGCATTTTCATAGGATTCAATAGCCTGCTGATACTCTGCACTTTCTTTATATTCATTGCCCGCAGCAACAGCTTTACTTGCCTTTACTCCCGGGAGCTGATTGTATAATATCACTCCTCCTATAACTGAACCAAAAAGTCCGAATACAACAAGTCCAAGTTCCAATCTGGCAATAAATACCTTAGTTCTCCTTTTCTTTGCTCTGATTTCCGCTCTCGTTAATTGTCTTCTGTTTCCAGTCACTTTCAGTAAAACCTTCTCTTTCTAAATATTTCCCCTAAACCCCTTATTTAACAATTTTTAGTACTATTTCAAATATCCCACAGTGCAGGACTTGTGGTAGAAACTGCATCTGCTCCGGCTTCCAGGGCTGCAAGAATATCCTTTTTATTTCTAAGAAGGCCTCCTGCAATAACAGGTATATTAGTTTCATTTTTTATTTCATTTATGATTCCGGGTATAATACCTGGCATAATTTCAATAGCATCCGGTCTGTATTGCTCTATCTGTTTTTTCAGATTTGAAAGAGCAATAGAGTCAATAATAAAGGATCTCTGAATGCCTATAAGTTCCTTCTCCCCCGCTCTCTTTATAAGAGCAGGTTTAGTAGAAATAATCCCTGAGGCATTAGTATTTTCTTTAATAAAATCCACTGCTATTTCTTTATTTGTAAGTCCTGATATCAAATCGATGTGAACAATGGGAAGTTTACCTGCATGAATAACCTCATCAACAGTTTTAGCTATATCGATTATGGTCCCATACAGGATAAAAATGACATTACATTCTGATCTGCACGCTTTTTGCAGGCCCTCATCATCTTTCACGGCTGCAACAATAGGTGAGATTTCAAAAACATCTAATATTCTACTCATTATGACATTACTCACTATAGGTTATATGTCTTTATTAACTGCAAAAAAGCTGCCGCACCTTCAAAAACAATGCCCCGGCGCGCACAACCTTTTCTATAATAACATAAAGACCGTTTCTTGTGTATAAGAAACGGTCCAAAATTATGTCTGATTTTTTATGAAATTTTACTTATGCAAGGATTTCATCAACAGCTGCCTTAATATCAGCATCTTTGCAGCTTGCATCAAAGTATTCTCTAAAGTGCTCTCCTGAAAGTGCACCCTTTACAAGATCTCTGTCAAGTTCTCTTAAAATATCAGGAAGCTTTCTGTAAGTAACAGTCTTAACCTGATCAAGAATCTTCTTATTTCTCTGCTCTGGAACAGCTCTTTCTCTAGGATATCCCTGTCCGCTTGGCTCGCAGAAAAGTTTCTCGAAAATGTACTCAAGATTAAGGTCTCCGCCCCATCCAAATCCTTTTGCAAAAGGAATTGCAATAGCGTTACCATCATTGATCTGAGCAAATGTATAAGCGTCAAGTGCATCCTCAACATGTCCGCAGATAACACCCGGGAATGAATTAAGTGCAAGCATAGCACCCTCACCTGTTCCGCAACCTGTAACAACATAGTCTACAGCACCTGAATTAAGAAGTACTGCAGCAAGAATACCGTTCTGAACATATGTAAGCTGAGCTTCATCCTCTGCTGTATACATTCCGTAGTTAACAACCTCAAAGCCATGTGCATCAGCTACCTTTTTAAGTGCATTATAGATTACACTGTTTTTTGCAGCCTGGCTGTTTTCATTTATTAAAGCTATCTTCATTTATATATCCTCCATATATTATTATTTTTGCATTTACTCTCATGCCCGAACATTTTAATTTTAATTTTTGATAACTTTGTTGTCTATGGCTTTTAAAGCTTTGTGTCATTTTTGCAAGATTTTCGAAAAAAAGACTCTTTGAACAATTCAAAGTCCAAAGAGTCTTTATTATAAAATAACCAAAGCAGATAAATTATGCCTTTTTAAATTCTAATTAAAACTGATGCCAATCTTTTTATATACTAATCAAAGCTGATAAAAACCAACCTTTTTATACACTTTTCTAAGAGTCTTATTAGCAACATAAGAAGCTTTTTCAGCACCCTGTCTGTAAACATCCTCAAGATAAGCTTTATCTTTAATAAGACGATTAGCTTCTTCTCTTATAGGTCTTAAATGTTCAATAACAGCTTCTCCTACTACAGGCTTAAACTTGCCATAACCCTGACCTTCAAATTCCTTTTCAATCTCTTCAAAGCTCTTACCTGTAATTGTAGAGTAAATATTCATAAGGTTTGCAACACCGGGCTTGTTGTCCTTGTCGTAACGTACACAGTTCTCAGTATCAGAATCTGTAATAGCTCTCTTAAACTTACGGGCAATAACATCAGGCTCATCCATGATAAATACACAGCCCTCAGGAATAGATTTAGACATCTTATCACCAGGAGTTGAAAGGCCATAAATACGAGCACCCTGCTTGGCAATCATTGGCTCAGGTATCTTAAATACATCGCCATAAATACCGTTAAAACGCTGTGCAATATCTCTGCAGATTTCAACATGCTGTTTCTGATCTTCACCAACTGGCACATAATCAGGCTGATACAGAAGAATATCAGCAGCCATAAGTACAGGATATGTGAAAAGACCTGCATTTATGTTGTCCTTGTGCTTTTCAGATTTATCCTTAAACTGAGTCATACGGGAAAGCTCACCAAACATTGTATAACAGTTAAGGACCCATGAAAGCTGAGTATGTGCTGGAACATGTGACTGTAAAAACAAAGTGTTCTTCTCAGGATCAAGTCCGCAGGCAATATACTGTGCAAGCTGATTTATAGATCTGCGTCTAAGTTCAGCCGGCTCCTGACGTACTGTAATTGTATGTAAATCTGCCATAAAG
>JAILBM010000070.1 GCA_024680925.1 Butyrivibrio sp. | reverse complement strand
TCTACTCCACATAATTGACTTGAATGCCCAATATAATAATTCATTCCATCTCCTTATCTCTATACAAAAGGCCTAATGGCATCATATAATTTTTCATATTTATCAAAAACTTTCATATATAAATTATGTTGATACTCTCTTGGTTCATATACACTTACTTTTTCCACCATAAATTTTGATGCTTCATTCAAATCAGAAAATACTCCTGTAGCCACTCCTGTAACCATAGCACATCCCACTGTACCTGCATCAACAGTCGATAACGCAATCATAGGAATATTTAATACATCTGCCTTCATCTGCATCCATACCTTTGAATGAGCACCTCCACCAGTTGCATGTATTCTATTGAAATGTACTCCTGTATCGATTAATCTTTTGTAATTCAAATACATTTCATAGCATACCCCTTCTAAGCATGCGCGATAAATCTCTGCAACAGAAGTATCTGTTGTAAGACCAAGTATTGCTCCTTTCGAACCAGTATCCATATAAGGCGTTGCAGCACCAGCAAAATGTGGTAGCAAAAGCAAACCAGAAGGTACATCGGATTTTTTCCCCATAAGATGCATTTTCTTAGCATATTCCTTTTCTAAATATTCATTTATCGAAATATTTTTTTTGACTGATAATTCCTTTTCTTTCTTTGCCATACATCCAGTACACCATTGCGTTAAAGCACCACCCGTGTATGAAAAAGCGTATGTGACGTACTTTCCAGGTATTATATAAGGAACTGTAACATAGTATCCCTTATACATTTCATCTACATCTGGTTTTTCATCATAAATAGGAGTCAAGCATTCCACTGTACCTGCACCATCTACTGCCACATCCGCATCAAATGCCCCTGCGCCAATTGCCGCCGCCACTTGATCTTGTGCGACTGATACCACAACCGTTTTCTTATCCAATCCTATTTTTTCTGCTACATCAGGTAATACGTTTCCTGCAATTGTTCCAGTTGGCACAGGATTAGAAAATAGTTTTAAATCAATACAAGCTGCATCAAAAATCTCTTTACTCCATTCCAAAGTTCCTATATCAAATGCCATAGATCTAGTCGCTAAAGAATAATCTATTTGTGCTACTCCAGAGAGTGAAAACACAATAAAATCTTCCACTTGAAATGCATGCCGAGTTTTTTTATAAACATCTGGTTTATGCTTTTTTACCCACATCAACTTACTAATTCCATACATTTCATGAGGTCTTAATCCGGTTATTTGTGCAATTTTTTTACTTCCAAGATTCTGAACAAGTTCCTTGCACTCTTCTTGTCCTCTAGGATCTGTGTAAAGCATGGATTCTATAAGTGGTTCACCTTTCTCATCCGTTAAGACCATGGTTTCACCAAAAGAAGTAACCCCGATTCCTCCTATATCCGGATATCTCGAAGCCATTTGTGAAATAACCTGAAACACAGCCTCCTTTACTTCTTTCATATCTATTTCATGACCTGTAATATCTCTTTTCACCGTATAATCCCGATATGCATGAGATAAATATTGTCCTTTTTCACTAAACACACTACATTTACATCCAGTTGTTCCTATATCCAAACCTGCAATTTTCATTTTGCACTCCGTTCATCATATTTTATTTATCAATATCTACCCATTCATAACCAAGATAAGTAGTAAAGGCTTCCTTTAATATTTCTTTCATATGTCCTAAGCCAACAGATGTATGATGTTTAAACCCTCCTCTGGCTAATCGAATCATCTTATCCTGCATATTGGGAATTTCACAAACTCCAGCACAGCCAAAATACTCTCTTTCGATTGAATCATCTGTAAATCTAGCTTCAGATGCATACACGATAATTTTTCCATCTTTTGTTTGGCAGTTTGATATAGTAATATCAGCTGGTTTAATACGACCTTCACATGTACCACATCCTGAACCCTCATCACTTTTTTCAAACATCTTATGAGAGGTAACCACACCTTTATCCGTCATAAGGGAATTTGGCACAGGTCCACAATGGAACAGAATAACTTTATTCTCATCATCTCCATAATTATTATTCCAATCTAAAACGGTTGTTGGCTCTAAAGATGCTAATGCCATAGCTCTCATAGTAATTGCAGAGCACATGTCAATTTCACAAGAAGCTGTTATTCCCCTATCATTTAATTCTGATAAGATTACACATGGACAAACACGAAGAATTTCTTCCATTTCATTCCAGCATCTAAGGGC
>JAILBM010000035.1 GCA_024680925.1 Butyrivibrio sp. | reverse complement strand
GTATATAAGTGTGATATAATTGGAAATGCAGATAAATAGTGAGTTTGAATTGATTTGACTATACGAGTCAACTTAAAATAAGAATATGATATCACAAGATATTATATATATAGTAAACTGAGATGAAACAATTATAAAAGGTTTATATTATAAACTATTACTTAAATAATTAAGTGATAAATTGATAAAGTTATACCAAAGATAGTAGAAAAAGGGCTTGAATAAGCGATTATAATTCTTACTTGGTAGTTTAGGGGTACGTTTATGCGGGTTATAGAACAAAAGATTTCAACAAAAAGAGGCGGGGAATATATTTTAAGGACCATCATGAAAGAGGATGCTGAGGCTGTTCTTAACTTTAGACGCGATGTTGCCGGGGAAAGCCCTTTCCTAATAAGATATCCATATGAAATTGAGAATTCTATTGATAAGGAAAAGGAAGTTATCGGTAATTATTTAAGGGCAGAACATTTGGTTATGCTAGGTATTATCGACGGGGATAGAGTGATTGGACTAACTTCTGTAAGTCCCGTTGGACTTGCCTTTAAAACAAGGCATAGGGCAACGGCTGAACTGGTTGTAAGAAAAGAGTTTTGGAATCTTGGTCTTGGAGCACATTTACTGGACATAGCAGTTAAACACGCGGAGGATTTTGGCTATGAAAGGCTGGAGCTTAATGTATTTGCAGATAATGCAAGGGCATTAAGACTTTATAAGAAAAAGGGATTTATCGAATGTGGACAAATCCCTCAGGCTTTCAAAACGATGGATGGAAAATATCATGATGAAGTAATTATGAGCAAAAATCTTTGGAAGCATTAAGCGTGTGAATAATTTTTAAGGCGTTTCTGAACATCTTTTATTACAAATATATAACAAATACCGGTGTAAATAGCTGCGGCAAGCCATGCTATTGGGTCGCATGCAACTGCTAAGGCGTAACTGCTAATATTCATGGCGATAAAGGCAGCAATCATTCTTGCGACCAATTCTACAACACCGCCCATCATTGGTAAAAATCCGTAACCACATCCCTGCATTGCATTTCTGAAGATGAAAATAAAACTCAGTGGAGCATAAAACAAAGAAGATACTATAATATATGTTTTTGCCCAAGGAATAAGTTCATTTATAGGTGTACTTCCGGAGAAGAATAGTCCAAGTGTTGAAGTTAAGAGTAAGTTTGCAGCAATGGCGGCGATAATTGAATAAATAATATTTGCAATAAGTGTAGATTTGACACCCTGTTTTATTCTCTCAACATCTCCGTTTCCAAAGTTTTGTCCGGAGTAGGTAGACATGGCCTGACCCATAGCATTCATTTCCTGAGTGAGAAGGCCGCCGAGTTTTGAGGCAGCTGTAAATGCAGCAACAGCGGTAGAGCCAAACATATTAATGGCGGCCTGCATGATCATTGTACCGGCTGCTGTAATACCAAACTGAAGGGCCATCGGGAGACCAACACCCATTTGATGTCTTGTATCATGGCTTTCAAGGTGCCAGTCTTTTTTTTCAGGAGCCAGCAATGGGATCTTTTTGTATATATAGATTAAGCATAAAATTGCAGAAAAACCCTGGGATATATTAGTTGCAAGCGCAGCCCCCGTCACGCCCAATTTAAAGAGGATTATAAAGACAAGATCCAATAAAATATTAAGGAATGCGGAGAATATTAAAAAGTATAATGGTGTTCTACTATTTCCCACTGCCCTCATATAAGCAGAAAAAAGATTGTAATATACACTGGCTACAATACCATAACATATGGTTGTTATATAAGCCGAAGCATCTGCAAAAATGTCCTCCGGAGTATTCATAAGGCGGAGAAGAGAGTTAATTAACGAGACACTTAATAATGTTGTGATAACTACGACTATTGCGGCTAGAATAACTCCGTTAGCTACACTTCTTTTTACTCTTTTTAAGTCTCCGGCACCGTAACTTTGTGAAGTAAGAACGGTAAATCCTGTAGTGAGCCCCTGTGAAAAGCCAAGAACCAGAAACATAATTGTTCCGGTAGATCCAACTGCTGCGAGAGCATTGGCGCCTACATATCTTCCTACAATTATGGTGTCGACCATGTTATAAAATTGTTGAAATATATTTCCCAGAAAAATAGGGAGCATGAATTTTAATATTATAGGGAGTGGACGCCCCTTTGTCATATCAAGTTCCATTTTATAATTCTCCGTTTATAATTTTGTGTTGAAGTCATATTATATATATTTGAATAACCGTTGTTAAGAGGAAAATTCGAAAAATTTCATTAAATATGAAGGGAGCTCAATGAAAATCTCTTTTGCGCCATTGGAAGGAATAACTATATACTGCTACAGGAATATGCATCACATGCTTTTCCCTGAGGGTCTGGACAGATACTACACACCTTTTATATCCGTTTACAAACATCAGGCCTTTAAGAAAAGAGATATGCGTGAAATTTTGCCTGAAAACAATAAAGGACTTGAGGGTAAGATAATTCCACAAATAATGACCTCTAAAGCAGATGAAATTGTCTGGGCCTTAAAAGAGATGAAAAAGCGAGGCTATGATGAGATAAATCTTAATATGGGTTGCCCTGTGGCAACTGTAGTTAGTAAACATAAAGGATCGGGAATGCTTGCGGATCCGGACCATTTGGATGAAATATTTTATGAGGTTTTTGAAAGCGGGATAACTGACGAGGTTAAGTTATCTGTAAAAACAAGACTGGGGCTGACTGCACCGGAGGAATTTAAGGAGCTATTGCCGGTTTTGAATAAGTATAGGTTTTCAAATGTAATAATACATCCACGGGTGCGAACACAGATGTATAAGGGAGAGCCCAATATGGAAATTTTCAGATGGGCATATGAAAACTCAAAAAATCCTATCAGCTATAATGGAAATATTTTTACCGCTGAGGATTTTTACAGGATAAAAGAAGATTTTGAAAAGCTTGAGGAAATTATGATAGGAAGGGGACTTGTTGCAAATCCTGCACTGGTAAGAGAAGTATCTACAGGTAAAAAAGCGAGCGGAAATGAGTTAAAAGCATTAATAGAGGGAATGGAAGGAGAGTATACAAAAGAAATACCTACCGAGATTCAAATAATGCATAAAATGAAAGAGCTCTGGTTTTATATGGGACCATCATTTACGATGCAGGACGGAGGTAATTCAGAGAGACTTATTCACAAAATACTTGTGTCAAAAAGTATATCCGAATACAGAAATGCAAAAAGGGAACTGTTTAGAAAATGCGTTATGGATTGACATATTTAAATCAGGATAGAATATATAAAAGGAACAAGACAACATGACATAATGACATCAATACATCAATATGAAGAGATGTATTGATGAAACGTCAACAACCCATATCTTTGTTGTGCTTATGTGATCATTCAGCACTGTATTTATGCTGCCAAAAGTGAATTTTCGATCATTTGGCATTGCATATATGCCATAAAAAATGCATTTTGCAATTTGAAGGGTGATATTTTACATTTCGTGATCTCTGGCTAAAAGGTCATGCAGAGCCTTCGCAATAACTTCATCCGGGGCTTCGCGAAGTTTTTTTGCCTTAGGAGATTCTTCGGTTTGTGTAGGAATATCTTTTATTTCTTCTTTTACATTCTTCTTTTTTTCAGCCATGGTGTACTCCTGATCGATTCATTTACGAATATAATAATATATAATGGGCATAAAAAAAACAGTTATAAATATAGTATAGGTGTAATTTTGTTACTGTTCAGAGGTAGCAGGAAGCGCTTCGCCGCTGACTGCGTAAGAAAATGATTCAGGAGTGAGCGCATTCCTCGCCGTAGGCGATTTGGAATGAATGCGCGAATTCGTTACTGGAGCGAGCTGCTAGCGAGTGAACAGTAACGTAATTTTGAGTATATTATTGAGGAGTGCTATAAAATCGTTGATTTTGTAGATACACAGTGGTAGAATTGCTTTAGTTTCATAAAAATCCTAAAAAGGGGGAAGAAAAGATGAATAAAACTGAGCTTGTAGAAGCAATTGCAAAAGAAACAGGACTTTCAAAGAAGGATTCAGAAAAGGCTGTAAAGGCTTTTGTAGATGTTGTTTCTAAGACACTTAAAAAGAAGGATAAGGTTCAGCTTGTAGGCTTTGGTACATTTGAGACCACAAAGAGAGCTGCTAGAACAGGTAAGAACCCTCAGACTGGCGAAAGCATTAAGATTCCGGCTTCAGTTGCACCTAAGTTCAAGGCTGGTAAGGCTCTTAAAGATCTTGTAAATAAGAAATAATTAAGAGATCAGGAACTTATGCCCCGGAGTACAGTCGTATTCCGGGGCTTTTATTGTCTTTAAAGGAATTTTTGTG
>JAILBM010000029.1 GCA_024680925.1 Butyrivibrio sp. | reverse complement strand
AGTATACCCGATTATCTTCTTTGAGGCTACTTTATACTCAAATATTATTACTTACTATTAATTTGATGTATTTATTTATGTACCGGTTTTTATTTTCATTCGTATAGATATATGTAACCAATAAAACGATAAAAACATTTCTTAAAAAGGGGATTTAAAAATGATAAAATATTATATATTCATCGCAGTATTTGCTATACTTTCAGGACTTGTAGCCCGTAAGGCTATTCCTTATACAGAAGAAAGATATGCAGTTGCATGTCATTCGGATGAGCATCCAAATCTATCTTTAACATATCCAAAATTATTTGATATTGAATTTGATGATTCTTCAATGTAACTTAATATATTTATTTAAATAAATAGCACCGGGATCCCGGTGCTATTTTATATTTTAGTTTACTTTCAAAATCACATAACCTTTGCTCTTTTATTCTTTATCGGATTCAAGTATCTGGTGTTGTATAATATTTTATCTGTAAGCTCAAGCTTTTCTTTATCTTTAGAATTAAGCTTTTCCTTATTTGCTTCTAGTTCAGGAAAACGTGTATGATCTTTTAGTTTATAATCCTCATAGGCTTTTGCACTATCTTTAAGCCTGTCTATGGCTACAGAATAATTCTTTTTCGCCTCTATAATAGCTCTATCTCCTTTATTATAAGCTCTATATAAATTCTTAGATGCTTCATAGCAGTTTTTTAGTCCATTTATAAAACCAAGATATTGAGGAGAATCATTAGCACTTACAGCTCTTTTATTTAATGCTTCATTATAAATTACATAATAGTAATTCGTAATATCCTTGGTCACCTTAGGATATTCCTTATATACCGGTCTGTTAATATGCGCTTCTTTTACTTCATTATTTATGAGGTTATGCTTTAATGAATCCATATCTATGACTTTAATAGTCTTAGCATTTTGCATATTTAAAATACTTCTTATCTGCATTATCTGGAAATCAACATATTTTTCCAAGGCTTTAGCGTTCTCATAACGAACACCGCCATCACCTTTCCATCCTTCCCAGAAATGCTTGCTTTGTGTATAAGCATGAGCTTTATTTTTTACCTCTTTTAAAGCATTTATCTTTTCAAGACCGTTTGTTATACCGGCAGATTTTTTCTTATAATCAGCTAGTGCATCAACCATTTCTGTATATTTACTTGAATTATCATGATGTGAATATATAAATGTATTATTAAAAGTAGTCAGGTAATGATTCAATCCCTCTTCAAAATTCTTACTACCCTCTGCAACAATTTCCATATTGCTAAATATTGGAGCCTGTGCATTAATTTTATCTGAAAAATGTTTAATATCCTCATGATCCGGATTATCAGCTATCTCAGCTTTGCACTTATTGATTTTTTCTACAACATTCTTACAATACTTGTTCTTTTCTTCTTCAGATGCATCTGCTCCAGGAATATTGTCTACGGCTTTTACCAACTCTTCGGCAGCTTTTACTTCATTTTCCTGTTTTATATCTTCTTTGTTTTTTAAATGATCTTCAATATTTTTAGCACTATCCAAAGAATTATATGCAACATCCATAGTTGCAATAGGAAGTCCGCTCTTTAAATATTTGATTTCAAAAGCTGCTCTTTCGCGGTCTTTAGCAAAGCCCTCTAAGGCCTCGCTCATATTTTTTTCACTTCCGTATAGTTTTTGAACTGTTTCCTTATCATCAGGATCAATTTGAATAGCATTGTTTAAAGCATCATGATAAGCCTGTGCTTTTTCAATAAGCTTATTTCTTAGCTTGGCGTCTTCTTCTTTTGATAATGTTTTTAAAGATGATTCAATTTCTGTATTTCTTAGTTCGTCATAATAATCCCTTGCAGAATATATAACTTGAGAAATATTACTTTTCTTAAATACTTCGTTAAGTTCACCGGCTTTTTTCAGTTCATCAAGCTGAAGCTTATTCCAGATTTTCAAGCTTGCAAGCGGTCCGTACTTTGTGAATTCAGGATTATTTTCTCCTATATATTCACGCTTCTTAACACGATCGTTTATCCAATCAATATAATCAATAATTGTATTACGAGCAATATCATCCTTAGATAATTTGTGTCTGATTAAGAAATTGGAATATATTTTCAAGGAATCTATGGCCGTTTCATTAACCATAGCCACACTATAATCTCCATCCTCAAGTTCAGTATCATTTCCCTTTTTATTGGCAATCATTTGATCAATATAATTACTTGTACTGTCGTAATAAGGGAACTCCCCAAACATATTTCCGAATACTTTGTACTCTTTAGATAAATCTTTTAAATCGTTAATATTTGTCTTTGGCATAATTTTTTCTCCTCCGTAATAAATTCATTTACCAGTTATTTATACGAATAAAAAAATTTAAAAAGACAATTTTTACATATTATTATTTAATTTTTTAAGAAAGCTCATCTGGTGCGGCTTTCTGCTTATAATGATAAAGTATTATCTTTTTTTACAAATATACAGAAGATGACTGGAGCTCCCAAGAAGTTCTCTCTTTTCACAAACAAGAAGCTGATATTTTTTAAAGGTTTCAAAATCCTCATCCGGAAGTGTAAAATCATCTCTTCGCTCTGCTATTTCAAGAACATTATCTACTGCAACTGTTGTGATATAATCAACTTCCTTTTCTTTGAATAAATCTTCAAACTCACAAATATCATAGCCTGTAAAAAGCTGTTCCTCGAAGTGCCTTACTTTAAATTTTTCATCAAAATTCTCATTAAATCCATCAGTGAAGGTGCCCCATTTATATAAATAGTTAGAGCACATAATCGCATGTACCGATAAAAATGCAACAAGTATCGTTCCGCCCTTTTTTGTGACTCTTATTGCTTCGTCAAGGGATTTTTGTACATCTTTTTCTTCATACAAATGATACATTGGGCCAAATACAAGAGTTACATCAAAAGAGTTATCCTCATAACAACTTAAATCAATGGCATCTCCCTGGCGAACATCAATATTTGTAATACCCTTCGCATTTTCTCTGAGGACCTTCAGATTATCTTCTACCAGTTCAATTGAAGATACTTCATATCCTTCTTTTGCAAGGGCTATGGAATATCTTCCGGTTCCTGCACCAATTTCAAGTACCTTTGAACCTTCTTTTAAAAATCTATGTATGTAATTCATTGTAATATAATATTCAAGCTGCCCCTGTCTTGAGGATAAAAGCCTTTTATCTTCCTCAATTTTTTCATAAAACTTTGTGACATTCTCAGTCCTTTTTTCCATAGATAATTAATCTCCTCCCTTTTTCTTAAACCTAAAGAATATCCTATAATATAAAAAACCTCATCAAACAAATTTATAATGATTGATGAGGTAAATATTCTACCGCTTTCTGAAAATTGTTATTTTCGAGTATAATTGACAGATTACTCTGAGTCAATACTAAATTTATATATTCTATTCCCTGTAAGCTCATAGCTTCTATCATCAGGTTGATTCAATCCGATGTAGATAGTGTAGGTTCCTTTATTTAAGATCTGATTTCCATTCTTGTCATAAACATAAAAGGTCTCCGGAGAAATTTCAAGTTCTAAGTGCTTACACTCTTTCGCCAGGCATCTAATCTTATATAATGCCCTTAACTGCGGATTTGGAACATATGAATCCGGAGCCTTTACATAGACCTGAATTGTCTCTGCAGAATTATATTCTCCAAGATTTCTTAAATCAGCAGAAAATGATATTTTCCTGTTTTCTTCGATTTTTAATGCATTTAGCTCCACATTTTTCAGTTCATATTTGTTATAGGACATGCCATATCCAAAAGGATATAATGGCAGTTTAGACATAAATCTATAGGTCCTTGACTTCATTGAATAATCTTTAAAATCAGGGAGATCCTGAACCTTATTGTATATAGTTACAGGTAATTTGCCTTCCGGACAACATTCTCCAAATAATATATCTGCAATTGCCTTTCCGCCTCTGGCTCCCGGATACCATGCCTGAATAATTGCATTGCAGTGTTCACTGGCATATCGTAAATCCATGGCAGATCCGCTCATGGATATAAGAACAACAGGTTTACCATAACTGCATACAACTTCTAAAAGCTCTGTCTGCATACCCGGAAAAAATAAATCAGGCTTATCACCACTAGCAAAATCATTACCTGCATCCCCTGCTTCCCCCTCTATAGAAGCATCTAACCCCAACACTAATACTATGACATCACTTACTTCACATATTGATCTTGCCTCTGCAATTCTATCTGTTGCCATGGATAACGACGCATTTTTTCTGGTTTTATAAAGATGGCATCCTTGTGAATACCTGACTATAACTTCATCTCCAACATAATCTTCTATTCCTTCAAGTACTGTTATATATCTTGATGCTGTACCTTCATAATTTCCTACTAGTGCTTTCCTTGAATCCGCATTTGGACCTATAACTCCAATAGACTTGAATTGTTTTTTGGAAATTGGAAGAAAATCATTGTCATTTTTTAGCAAAACCAGGCTTTTTGCAGCTACTTCTTCATTAAGCTCCTTTTTTTCTTTATCATCTACTACACTATATGGTATTCCATCAAGTTTTTTATTCTTCTCACCAAGAATGCCCAGCTTATATCTAAGTTCCATAAGCCTTATTACAGCTTCATCTATTCTTTCTTCTAAAACATCCCCATTTTTTACTGCTTTTGTCAGCTCAGAATATTCTCCGCCGCAGTTTAAATCACAGCCATTATTCATGCCAAAAACAGCTGATTCATATGGAGTTTTAGCAACTTTATGACCTCGATGCAGATCTTTTATAGCTCCACAATCACTTACAACGTGACCTTCAAAATGCCATTTGTTTCTTAAAATATCAATTAACAGTCTTTTATTCATGCAGGAAGGAACACCATTTACCGCATTGTAAGCTCCCATTACCGCTTCTACATGAGCCTTTTTTACTGCAGCTTCAAATGCCGGTAAATATGTTTCATATAAATCTTCATCTGATATCTCTGCATTAAAATAGTGTCTATCCGGTTCCGGCCCTGAATGTACTGCAAAATGCTTGGCACAAGCCGCAGCCTTAATATTACCATCTACGTTTTCCTGTATGGCATTTATAAAACTCACTGCCATTTGAGATGTTAGATAAGGGTCTTCTCCAAAGGTTTCTTGTCCCCTTCCCCATCGTGGATCTCTGAATATATTTACATTTGGGGCCCAAAATGTAAGTCCTTTATATATTCCATGTTCTCCATGTTTTATTGCTTCGTTATATTTGGCTCTGCCTTCCTGTGCAATGGTTTCTCCAACTTTTTTGACCAAATCTTCATCGAAGGTAGCCGCTACTCCAATAGTCTGAGGAAATACTGTAGCAGTACCTGCCCTTGCTACTCCATGAAGAGATTCATTCCACCAGTTATATGCAGGAATACCCAGTCTTGGTATTGCCGGAGCATCATATAAAGTTTGTGATACCTTTTCTTCAAGAGTCATTTCTGAAACTAATTTTTCTGCCATTTTTCTATACTTATTCATCTTTTCACTCCAAAAAAGTCAAAAATATAAAGGGGTATATGTTTTCTATACCCCTCTATATGTTATCGCGCTATCATTACTGAGCATTAAGCTCTGCAAGGATTTCATCTACCATGGACTTTGACTGTGTTACATAATAATCCATCCACTCGTCTACATCCCCGCCATTTACAACTACTTCTGCAATTACCTCATTCTTTAAGTCTGTTATAGTTCCGCCGTTATTGGTAATTCCATCACATGAAGCAGTTCTTGGTGAATCGACACAGTTTTCTGAGAAGAAAGTGTTACACTCTTTTGTTAAATCTGATGCTGTTTCATATCCATTTGTAAGGGAACAGATCATAGAAGAAGGATCAATTGCATTCTTTTTCCATAAAGTTGTTGTATCGCCTGGGTTAAGTTTTAAATGAAATTCACCATCTGCATAGCTGTATTCCTTGAGGCTGTCACCTTCTCCTGTTGTAAATTCTTCTGCCTCTGTAGACCAGTGAACGCCCTCTGCACCATATACCCAGAGCATCTGTACTGTATCACCATCAAACATTGTTTCAAAAAATGCATCAAATATTGCCTGCTCTCTTGAATCATCTCCATCGCCATCATCTATAATGCAGTACATAGGAGATTCTCTATTAAGATAACCATCCATTTCTTCAAGTGGCTCAAGACGGACAAGTTCAGCATCAATTCCATTGTTCGTCATATTTTCAACGAGATTATCATTCCAATAACCTGACCAATATGTAAATGCGCCAAATGAACCTGACTGATCCTCTGACCACCATTTTTCACGAAGTGACTTTGTCTGCATTGTTAATGTTTCAGGATCTATCACGCCATCAGCATATGCTGTTTGCAGCTTTATAAGTGAATCTTTTGTTTCCTGTGTATTAAATCCGTCATACCACACTCCCTCATCATCTTGTCGAAATGCCGGATATGCACCGGACCAAAATTGTGGAAGGTAGTTAATATATGGAGCATCAGGGCTTAAAAATCCCGGAGCTGCAACTCCATATGTATCATCCGCTCCATTGCCGTCCGGATCATTTTTGGCAAAGGCTGTAAGCATTGCATAATAGGAATCCCAATCAGTTATATCTTCTGCAGACATTCCCACTGCATCAAGCCATGCCTTTTTAACATATGTAATGCATCCACCTCCAAGACCTGTTGCAAGTCCATACTGTCTGCCATCTATTCTGAGATTTTCATTAACCTGAGGAAGTACCATTCTCTCCTGAAAATCAGCATTATCATAGGCATCTGTCATATCCCACAAAAGCCCGGTTCTGGCATATTCGTTGTACATGCTTGCATTCAGCAATATAACATCAGGATAATCTCCACTGGCAAAAAGTCTTCCAACACCATCTGTATAACTTGAATGGTCGAGCTGATTTATTTCAAGATCAATTCCGACTGCCTCTTCCCACTGCTGTATAAATGCATCCTGACCTGCATCAACCGATGCATTAAATGTTCCATCAACTACAAGCTTAATTGAGTCAAGCTGATAATTGCTTTCTTCTCCGGAAGCTGAATCTTTTGTAGCTTCTGCAGCCGATTCTTCTGTAGTACTTTTTTCTTCTGAAACTTTGCTATTTTCTGAGGCACTACTTGCCTGCTCTGAACTGTCTGTCGCTGTTGAAGTACAACCTGTAAGAAGTCCTGACACTACAGAAACAGACATTAAAACTGCTATTATTCTTTTTTTCATACACTCTCACCCAATACAAAGAAATCCTTTTATTATTCAGCATTCATAACACGTGCACAGGTTATGAATGCTGATTTTATAGGGAATTAACGGTAACATTAACAGCTGTTAAAAACATTTTATATACATGACACATCCTTTACTTGTCATTTTTTGTCCCCTTATGTGACATAATTTGCTTTTTCCAAAGTTTTTTATGTCAAAAATTGCTTTGTGATTTATAATCTATTTATGAAAAAGTGGTCGTGTAAAGGGGAATTATCATGGGAAAGCCAAAATTTTTTTATGAAGACAGAGATAAATATTATGATTGCCATATTTGGTTACATCCCAATTATCCCAAACATCTCCATAAGCATCTCGAATTTGCTTATGTAAATGAAGGAGAAATGCCTACTCTTGTCGGTTCTCAAGAGAAAAAAATGAGAAAAGGCGATTGTGCCCTTGCCTTTCCAAATCAGATGCATTCCTATTCATCTACTAAGGATGTAGATCTTATGCTCATAATAGTAGATATGGACTATATTGGAGAATTTCACGACGAGCTAAGTAATTATATTCTTGAGAATCCTTTTTTTACCAAATCAGAACTATCTGAATATGGTCAAAGTGCCCTGGACCTTTTATATAAAAGCTCTCATACCAAGGATCATCCCTATGAACTGGAAAAAGGCATGCTGATGGTACTTTTGTCAGATATATTCAGCAATTTGAGCATGATAAAACGTGATGGAAAAACAGAATTAAACACTATAGAAAAAATACTTTTATATATAAATGAAAACTTATCTAACCATATAAATGCTACATCAATATCCAAAGAGCTCGGTCTTAGTACAAGCTATATTTCTCATTTATTTGCAAAAGAGCTGAATATGACCCTGCCAACTTATCTTACAAGACAGCGCCTTAGCCATGCCTGTGATATGCTCAAAACAACTACAAAAAGCGTAACTGATATTGCCTATGAAACGGGATTTAGCAGTCTTCGAACGTTTCTAAGAAGTTTCCAAACATATTACAATATGACGCCTACAGCCTTTAGAACAGAAGCTTTCAAGTAGCTTACATGTGTTATAATCTATATATAAAATGCATCAAAGGAGATACTTACTATGATTACACTTCATTTACTTGGAGATTCCCTTGTAAAAGCCTATGGAAACGACACTGATAATTTTATCGGAGGATGGGGCGACCATCTTGAAAGCTTTTTTGACAAGGATTATGTAAACGTTAAAGATTATGCCAACGGAGGCAGAAGCAGCCGAAGTTTTTTAAATGAAGGTAGATTCATAGATAATGGTCTTTTTACCAAAGACCAGTTTCCTTATAACCTCGGTCCTGCCTATGACAACATTAAGGAAGGTGATTTCTGTCTCCTGGAATTCTGCCATAATGATGACAACAGTAAAGGAAAGGCAACCTATATTGACAGAATGACTCCTATCGGAACGCCCGGCAAAGACGGCATATATCCTACCGTTGTGCCAACAGCTGATATGATGGTTTCCACTGCCTCTTTTCCTGAGGAATATCCTGGAGTCCTCGTAGAGGACGGCATGACTCAGGAGGAGATTAATGCAAACATAGAGAAATATACAGAAATCCTGGCCTCCTACAATGACAAATACTACTCTTATAGATGCGGAGCCACTTTCAAGGGATACTATAAGTTCTACATAGACATGATTCGTGCCAAAAAGGCTACGCCTGTCCTGGTTACACCACCGGCAAGGCAGTTTTATGAAGACGGTAAAATCGCTTCAATTCCCGGAAATCACGGCGGAAGTGATGAGTTTGGACCCTTCAAGTACGTAAGAGCCCTTAAACAGCTGGGTCAGGAAGAAAATGTTGTAGTAGTCGATTTGTTTGATTTTACAGTAGATTTTCTTGAACACCTTGGCAAAAAAGATGCCAGTTATCTCCAAAGTATTGTTGGCCTTGACGGTAATACATTAGGTGAGAGCATGTATGGAAGAGCTGCAAAATGGCCTGAAGACTATGATACTTACAGAGAAAACGGTAATTTCAAGAAAGTTGACGATACCCATACAAACAGACTGGGTTCATTTATATATGCTTCTGTAATTGCCAAAGAACTCTCAGAAAAATGTCCTGAGCTTTCAGTATATAAATTAAAAACGCCATCAAAGGAAGTTGCATATCCAGAAATGCTTAAGTCCTACCATTCTGAATTTGAAAAAATAATTTTAAGATAAGTACAGTTCTAGGTAAACATAAATTCAGGGCCCTGCTACAACTAACGTAGCAGAGCCCCTTTTTAAAATATTAAGCATACAAACTAGGAGTGTATTTCTTTTAATTTTGGCATAACCTTTAATGCACCTTTTCTTGTGGTAATGATAGAAGCCGCGTTATTGGCTCTTACAAGCATTTCTCTAAGCATATCTTCAGACAGATTATTAAAGTCATGGTGCAGACAATAATCTATTACGCATCCCATAAAGGTATCCCCTGCCCCTGTGGTTTCTATGACATTTGGATTTGGTACGGATTTTGCGATTACCTTTTTGCCATTATAAAAGGCTATGCTTCCGTCCTTACCAAGGGTTGCGCAAATAAGCTTTATGCTATAGTTTTCCAATATGCATTCCATACCTTCTTCTATAGTATTTTTTCCTGTAAAAAACAGTATTTCATCATCGGAAATTTTTAGAATATCACAATTTCTAAAACCGTAATCCATCTTCTCTTTTGCTTTTTCTTCATTATCCCAAAGAGGTGCTCTGTAATTTGGATCAAAGCTTATTAAAAGTCCATTCTTTTTAGCAATATCAACTGCTTTAACAGTTGCCTTCTCAACTTCAGAATCTGTCATGGACAGAGTACCAAAATGAAACAAATCAGCCTCTTCTATCAATTTTTCCTTGATATCAGTGTCCTTAAGCATCATATCTGCTCCTGGATTTCTGTAAAAAGAGAAATCTCTGTCACCGTCTGGCTTTTTATGAACAAGAGCCAGAGTTGTAGGTACATTTTTATCAAATACAAGTCCATCTGTTCCAATACCGCATTCCCTTATAGTATCTGCAAGCATATGTCCAAAGAAGTCATCCCCAACCTTTCCTATAAAGGCAGTCTTATTTCCAAGATTTGAAAGCATGGCAAGCACATTACAGGGCGCGCCTCCGGGATTTGCCTCAAACAGTGGATTGGACTGAAAACTTATGCCGTTTTCTACAAAATCTATTAAAAGCTCCCCCAAAGCTACTACATCAAATTTTTTATCACTCATAACTTCCTCTTAATCAAATTTAAGCTCTGCCATAGATATATTAGCTACTGCCATCTTATCTGCGCTAAATCCTATCTCATCTGCTTCAAGCGGTGTATCTACCATGGCAGAAGCTGTTTTTTCACCATCATTAACAAAAAGCTCTATACTGTATTTATCCATAATAAATCTCAATTTATACTTTCCGTTTTCAGGCGATACTTTAAATTCTCTTACATTTATTATGTCATGGGTCACTCCACTTTTTTCACGACTGAAGCGAATACTTTTGTTAACTGCATCCAGTATTATTTCTGTGCAGAATTTGTCATTTTTACAAAGCTCAACGGTAAAATTAGCTAATCCCGGATTTTTCTCCAGATCAAGCTCCACTGTAAGATCCAGTATTCTTCCCTTTATTCCGTTACAGATTGTGCCATTACCGATAGAAACATCCTCATATGAAATCTTTTTCCCATAATAATTTTCTATCTCTCTGACAGGAGTCTGACAAACTCTGCCATCTTTAATAGTAAGCTCCCTTGGCACAGACATCTGCCCATAGATCATTCGTTTTTCATTACCCACATTGCAGGTTTCCCAGTTCTGCATCCAGCCTATCATAACTCTTCTTCCATCCTTAGTCTTAATAGTCTGAGGTGCATAAAAGTCCATGCCAAAATCTGTGGTCTGAACACTTTCTCTTTTAAAAATATGATTCGTATTTTTCTGTCCGATAAATAGAACTGTGCCGTTTCCGGGATGAAATTCGTTACCGTCTCCCTTCATTTCCTGAGGGCTGACAATTAGTATCTGCTTTCCGTCAAGTTCAAAATAATCCGGGCATTCCCACATTCTTCCATATTCATTATTACATTTATCTATAACACCCTCATTTTTCCAATTTAGGCCATCTGTACTTGAATATAAAAGCAGTTCTCCGCTTCCATCCTCTCCTCTGTTTCCTACAAGGCAAAAAAATGTATCATCTTCAATAAATATCTTTGGATCCCTGAAATCATGCTTATCATTTTTTTCAGGAATCATTGCCGTTGTAATAACAGGATTTGCAGCGGCTTTTTCATAATTTATGCCATCTCCGAATGCCACTGCCTGCTGCTGATAATCACGAACAACACCGTCTTCATCTTCTTTTCTTACAACAGATGTGTACATAAGCATATGCCTGCCATCCGGCATCTCAATGGCACTTCCGGAAAAGCATCCATCCTTGTCATATTTCATATCAGGCGCTATTGCGGCAGGAAGCTGCTCCCATTTTATAAAGTCTTTAGTTCTTACATGCCCCCAGTGCATTGGCCCCCAATGGGTTGAATATGGATGATATTGGTAAAAAAGGTGATACCATCCCTTATAGGTTGAAAAACCATTAGGATCATTTATCCAGCCTATAGGGGCTGTTATGTGAAAGCAAGGTCTTTGATCGGAAGGGACCCTTAAGATCCCCTCCTTTTCATATTCTCTTGCCTGCTGCAATTTCTCGCTGATCATACAATTACTCCTTAAAAAACATTATTGTGCCTGTACATATCTGTCATAAGCATCCTGATATACCTGTAATAAATCTCCCATTCCACAGGTGTTTGTCAGTTTTTCCTTGTAGGCTTCCCACTCTTCATCTGTAGGTCCGCCTTCTTTTATCCAAAGACCCTCCTGCTCAGCTACAGTATTTTCAAAATCTGTCTTGTACATATCAATTGTTTCAAGTTCTTCATTTGTAAATACACAGTCAATTGGATAGGTTGATGTATCTTTTACCTGTGGCATCCAGTAATCATAAAGATCTGTAAGCCTTTCTATAGCTCTGTCTTCCATGTTGAAAGTGTCTGAATAATAATGAGAAAGTATAAGCTTTGGTCCTGCTACTTCATAGAAGCTTTTAAGCTCACCGGCACTCTTACCATATTTTTCCTTAGACTCTTCATCTGTTATAGAATTCCAGACACCATTTTCATCCTTACCTGTAAAGTAAACATCAATTGGTCCGTACTGAAGCTGCATAACTGTTTCGCCCTCATACCACTTATCAAAAAATTTAAGAAGGTTGGCTGGACTCTCACAGGCTGATGTAATTGAAAGATTTCCTGAACTAATTGCACCACCTGTTCTTACTGTCACATTGCTGTCTCCATCAGGGCCTGTAAGTACAGGAAGGAATACATAGTCCTCTGAGTAATCTCCCATAAGCTCTTCAATATACCACCATGTGGAAACGCCTACATATCCCTGCTGACATTTAGCCATAAGCTGTGTTGTGTCTTGTGAAAACATTTCAGGATCCATAAGTCCTTCCTGATACCAGTCTGAGAAATATGTGAGAGCCTCACGATAATTGTCATCATCACAGACAAAGTTTACCTTGCCATCAGATCCAAGAGTCAGATCGTTACAAACGTCATTAATCCAGTTGGTAAATCCAAATCCTGCGTAAAAAATATTCTGTCCCCAGCACCACTCATCAAATCCGGTTGACATAGGGATTGTTGAACCCGGTTCTGCACCGTATACCTTTGCAGCCATGTCATTTTCCTTGAATGCTGTAAGAACTTCATGAAGCTCGTCAAGAGTTGTTGGTACTTCCATTCCAAGTTCATCAAGCCACTTTTTATTTATCATGGAAAACTGAGGAATAGTAAATATAGAGTAATCCTCTTCCTTACCAATACCTGCTGTTCCCATCTGTTCTCCTGATGGAAGTCCATAGATAGCGCCACCATCCATAGTAATTGCAGCCTTAATTTCAGGGTGTTCTTCAAGAATCTTAGTCAGATTGGGCATTATATCTTCAGTAATATATGGTGTCAGATCAATAAAGGTACCATCATCACCGTAGTTGGATAGATCATAATTGGAAAAACCAACTCCCATATATGCATCCGGAAGTTCTCCGCCGGCTATCTGAATATTAACCTGCTCAGCAAGTGAATCACTTACTGTATTCCATTCAATATGAATTCCTGCTTCATCCATAAGAGAATTCAGAACTTCATTGTCAGTGTAACCGGGTGAAAGTGCTGACTGTCCACCCATAATCTCAAATTCTGTCTGATCTGCAGAAGTGTTTACTTCTTTACTTGCAGTATCAGCCCCATTAGCCCCTGATCCACATGCTGTAAGGCTACTTGCCATCAAAAGTGCCATAACTGTTGCTACTGATTTCCTTTTCATTTTTCCTCTCCTTTTTATGCATTTCTTATTTATATAATTTGCAAATTATCTTCCAAAAATGTTTTATCCCTTTACTGCTCCTGCCATCATTCCTTTTTCAAAATATTTTTGAACAAACGGATAAATTATAAGCATTGGTGCCGCAGCAACAATAATTGATGAGAATTTGATCATCTCAGTCATCTTATTAAGTTCTGCGTATCCTCCCGAGATAGTGCTTGCCTGCGAAGCACTGGCTGAACTTTTTATAAGTATGTTCCTAAGAACAAGGGGAAGTGGTGCCATATCAGAATCAGGAAGATAAATAAGTGCCGTAAACCAGTCATTCCAGTATGCAACCATACTGAAGACAACCATTACAGACAGTATTGGAAGCGATAATGGAATTATGATTTTAATTAAAATTCCAAGCTTACTGCAGCCATCTATCTGAGCTGCCTCCACAAGCTCTCCCGGTATGGAGTTCTGGAAGTAATTTTTTACCAGGATCATATTGGCAACAGACACGCCTCCAGGAAGGAACAATGACCACATATTTCCTATAAGTCCTGTATTTTTCACAATCAGGTATGTTGGAACAAGTCCTCCTCCAAAATACATGGTTACAATAAAGAAAATACTGATTATTTTCCTTCCCGGAAGGTCCTTCTGGGCCAGGGGATATGCCACCATATATAAAAGGACTACCGAATACACTGTTCCGATAATTGTATATTTAATTGAATTAAAATATCCTGAAAAAATGCTTTTTTCTGTGAAAACAGCCTGATATCCTTTAAATGAAAACTCACTTGGCAAAAGAAATGTTTTACCGGCATATACGTCATAGGGATTTGATACCGATGCTACTAGCACATAGTATAGCGGATATGCAACTATCAAGGTTACAAGAATACATATAATAACCAGAACAATGTCACTTAATTTATCTGAAAAACCAAGATTATATTTCTTCTTCATAATACATCTCCCTTACACAAACTCTACATCCGAATACCTTTTGGCAATCCTGTTTACCACTATCAAAAGAATCAGATTGATAACAGTATTAAATAAACTGACAGCCGTGGAATAACTGTATTTGGCATTTTCAATACCCTGCTCATACACGTAAACTGCAATAATATCTGATGTCGCCTTATTAAGATCGGTCTGTAATAACCACACCTTTTCAAAACCTACATTCATAAGACTTCCTGCACTCATGATCAGATTCAGCACAATCATTGGTAAAAGAGCCGGTATATCAATATGAATGATTCTCTGAAGAACACTTGCCCCGTCTACCTTGGCTGCTTCATATAATGAAGTATCTACTGTCGCCAGAGTAGCCAGATATATAATGCATCCCCATCCGGCATCCTGCCATATTCCTGAAGCTATATATATTGTCCTGAAAGCCCCCGCCTCAGTAAGGAAATCGGTATTTGTTCCAAGAATAAGATTTATAAGTCCACCTGATGGACTTAAGAAAATCTTTATCATACCGCAAATAACCATAGTGGAAATAAAATGCGGTGCATAAAGAACCGTCTGGGTAACTCTCTTAAGCTTTGCAAATCTAAGCTGATTTATACATAACGATAAAATTATAGGAACCGGAAAGCTCCATAACAGGCTGTATGCACTTAGTAAAAAGGTATTTTTTATCATTCGCATGCAATTTGGAGATGAAAAAAATCTTTTAAACCAGCTAAGTCCAACCCATTCACTTCCTGTTATTCCTCTGCTGGCCTTATAATCTCTAAATGCAATCTGGATTCCATACATTGGTATGTACTTATAAACCAGTGTCAAAACAAAGGGTATCAGAAGAAGCAAATACATTTGCCAGTTTGCTATTATTCTCTTTTTCAGAGATTTGGAATTATGCCTCATTTTTTCTCTCCCATTTCCAGGGCTGTAAGCCCTTAACTTATATCTTTCGTGAATAATCATGAAACGTTTCATATGCTTTTAAAAATATAATGGCTTAGATAAGCCACTTTTTATTTTCGTGAAACGTTATTTTGTTTGTAAAATTAAATTATCACTCGAATATTTAATTGTCAATAACGTGGCAAAAATTGCCTTAAATTCATATATAATCTACAAATTTGTCAAAAAAATATTGTGCAGTTTTTCAAAATCTTTTTTACTAAAATAAATAGACTTTACTTATCATATTTAATAGTTTATCATGAATTTTAATGAAACCTTTCATTTATCATATTTCAAAAAGGATTCCAAATTATGAACTCAAACCAAAATAATAAAAAACCTACCATGAAGGACGTTGCCCTGGAGGCAAATGTGGCTTTGGGTACAGTTTCCAAAGTATTTAACGGAATTCCCGTAGGCGAGGAATATAAAATCAAAGTAGAAAAAGCTGCCAAAAAGCTTGGTTATCAGGTAAATGTTTATGCAAGAGGATTAAGAGCCCAGAAAACTTATACCATAGCCCTTATTCTTCCTAATGTTCAGCATCCTTTTTATGGAAGCGTTGCTGATAATTGCTGCGAAATTCTAAGTAAATACGGCTATAGAACGCTTCTGGCCACAACCTCTTCTGATCCTGACCTCGAGCAGCAATGCGTTGACATGGTACAGCAGAACAAAGTTGATGGCATCATAGCCATAACCTATAATCCAAACCTTGAAGTTAATGATGATATTCCTTTTGTAATCATAGACAGAAAATTCAACAGCAATGTTCCCTGCGTATCTTCCGATAACTTTGCGGGAGGTGAACTTGCAGCCCAAAAGCTTGTGGAAAACGGATGTCTAAATCTCCTGTTTCTTGGTGAATCATCTTCAGTCCCCGGTGAAGCAGACAAAAGAATACTGGGATTTACTGCTTTTTGTGAAGCTCACAAAATAAAGCATACAGAATACAGAATCTTTGATAACGAAAAGGGCATACTTGATATATATTCTTTTATAGATAAAAGTATTTCCGGCAAAAAATTAAAATATGACGGTATTTTTTGTAATACAGATTTTACCGCAAGACAGGTAATAAAATACCTTAATGAGAAAAATATTAAAATTCCAAAAGATGTTCAGATTATCGGTTTTGATGGTATAAAGAGCTTTGGTTTTGATGAATACTACTGCTCTACCATTAAACAGCCTATAAAAGAAATGGCAGAAGCAGCTGTAGATATCCTTATAAATAAAGATAGAAAAACTGCTCCTGCCCTTGTCTGTCTGCCTGTAACCTATTGTTACGGCGGCACAACTTTTAAATAAAACAAAATCTCCAAAAGGCTGGAAATAAGTATTACCTATCTTCAGCCTTTCTGTTTTCCATAGCATGTATCATTCTGACCATCATTTCATGAGTTGGTACATCAAAGTCAGAACTGATTGTGTAAAAATAAAAGATGCTGCAATACCCTACTGAAAATTCAGACCGGATATTACAGCATCCTTATTATAAAAAACACCCCATAGAAACCCGCATGCATATAATGAACACCCCATTCATTATCACATGCCAATTTATTTATTTAACAATTTTGTTAAATACCACCATCTCTGCATCCATATATTCATCATAGAAACTGTTCAATAAAGTATCATCTTCAACCTGATTGTTTTCGTCAGCTTCTACATCATGAAGATCTGAATGATAATAATAAACGCCATTTCCGTTAGCGTCATACTCTACATAGGCTTCTTCATCAATAAAGATCATGCCCAGTTCAAGAGTCATTTTTCTCATAAAATGATTACCACCAACATAAAGCCAGTCATTTCCAACAGCAAGTGGGTAAGCCGTACCTCCTCCTGTAACGTAACCTGCGTATGTAAGGGTACCATCTAAGTATGTGTACACATCAGCATCAATTGCCACATATGTACCATTGCCGTCATAATCGTACACATCCTGTGCAACAAGGAGTACATCCTGTCCTGCAATCTGAGCATTGCCATAGCCATTACCATCTTCAAGCTTATCTACGATCTGAGTAAAAGTATCGCATCCTGTAATGTCCATAGGAACATGTTGATCTTCCTCATCAGGAATCAAAGCGCTCTCCTGTTTACTTTCATCATAAATTGCTTCTACAACAGCCTGAATATCAAACCCATCAAGATCAGGTGCAACTGCACTAAGTGAATATGAAGCTCCGGTTTCAAAATCAAACCATGTACAAAGATCTACATATTCATCTGTTCCGATGTAGCGATAAAGCTTTGCCGGCATCATTCCGCCTGCCCATTTTGAAAGAGTTGTCTCTGCTTCATCAACCCATTCATAATACAAGCCTGAAATATCAGCATTCTCATCGCAGGTCATCTGCTCTCTGGCTGTAAAGCTTGTTCCTTCATAGTCAAATGCAAGCTGAACAAGTATCGGATCCTCTCCTGTCTCCATCTTACTCCATACAACATTCGTTGCACCCTCAGGAGCACTGAAGCCATTTGGAACATAGGAAGCAGCCTCAAGTTCAGAAATATCTGACCATGGATTTGCAATAGTTGCACTTTCTTCTCCCGACTCTTCTTCCAAAGCCTTAGAAGCGCCAAGTGTTGCTTCAACAGCTGTATCTGTGCCATTTACTGCAGCCACGTCAGTCTCTGTATTTGAAGACCCGCAGGCAACCATGGATAATGACACAAATCCCAGCATCAATGATGCAAAAGATTTTTTCATATTTCCCTCCTCAT
>JAILBM010000025.1 GCA_024680925.1 Butyrivibrio sp. | reverse complement strand
ATATCAGGCGGGAATAATGATTATACTTTAGGATGGCTTTTTGGAATCGGAATAAATAACTTAGGAGAGAATTCTAAAAATACAAAGAAATATTCGGCATTAAAAGAAGTAACCTTAACAGGAAACATAACAGAGATTAAGAGTCATGCTTTTTACGGCTGGACACAGCTGGAAAAAATAAATTATCCTGACAGTGTAACAACCATAGGAAGTTGTGCTTTTTATAATTGTTCTTCATTGAAGCAGGTTATTCTTCCTGCCGGTATGAAGAAAATTAATTCCTATGCTTATAATGGTTGTACAAATTTAGAAGAGATACTTGTTTATGCAGATAACCTGGATATTAGTTCAATTCCGGTAAATTCAAAAGCTGCAGACAGTCATGCTGAGGGTACTGATTCAGGAAACATATCATATAAGGAAACTGTTATTTATGGACATATAGACTCTAAGGCCGAGGAGTATGCTTTAGACAAGAATGTAACATTCATTGATATTGATGAATCTTATGCTCCTGTAACTTATGTGCTTAATAATGGAAGTAACGATGTTGTTAAGTATGAGAGAATTGGTGAACTTATCAGTAAACCTGCTGATCCGTATTTTAATGGTTATAATTTTGACAAATGGTATTTTGATGAAGCTTTAACAGAACCTTGGGACTTTGATTATGACCTGCTTCCTGCCTGCGGTGTAACTCTTTATGCTGACTGGAATGCAGATAAGAATCTTATAAACAGCTTTGTTTATGAAGAATGTGATGACTACTGTATTATTACAGGTTATGTAGGTTCAGCTTCCTATGTAAACATTCCTGATAAGATTAAGGGACTTCCTGTTAAAAAGCTTGGAAGTATGGCCTTTGCCTATGACAGTGATATACGAACGGTTATAATACCTAAGACTGTAGAGGAAATTGCTAAAGACTGTTTTGTAGAGACAGAAAACCTAAATAATATAAGTGTTTCCACAGCCAATGACTATTTTGTTTCTGTGGATGGTGTACTTTTTGATAAGGAACAGACAAGGCTCATTCTATATCCTGCCGGAAAAACAGGAGATATCTATACAATTCCGGAGACTGTTTCAGAGATAGGTTACCATGCTTTTGAAGGCTCTCAGATTAAAGAGATTATTTGTAATGAAGGTCTGGAAATTATTGAAGATATGGCCTTTTCAAGATGCGAGTTTCTTGTAAAGGTTACATTGCCATCAACAGTAAACAGCTTTGGAAGTCTTATTTTCTGGGACTGCTCTAAGGTAAATGTATATGGTCCTATGGACAATGAAATAATTGAAGAATTTGCTGCCGTTGAAGGGGTTAGCTACAATATGTACACCCTTTGCTTTGAATCGGATTCTGAAATTATTGAAAGCTGCAATGTTAAGGCAGGAGAACTTATTTCAGATCAGCTTAAGCAGATAATAAGCGGCCTTAACAAAGATACCTATGAGCTTGCAAGCTGGATTGTTTCCTCTGATGACAGTGGCAAAATATGGGATTTTGATAATGACGTTATGCCTCAAAGCAACCTTACCTTAAGGGCAGATTGGGCTTGTGTATTTACTTATGATTTAAACGATGAAGGAGCCATAATTTCAGGTGTAGGTGTAGAACAGGCTGATTATATAATTCCCGATACTATTGATGGTTATAGTATTGTAGGCATTTCTACAGGCGCCTTTACATCTGCAGGTATTGAATCTGTTACAATTCCTTCAAATGTAACCTCCATAGAAGAGGGGGCATTCCATGACGGAATAGTTATAATCGCTGATGAAGACAGTTTCGCAGCCTCTTTTGCCAAAGAAGGTGGACTTGATTTTAAAGCAAGAAAGTATGCAGTTACCTATGAATCCAATGGCGGAACACAGTGCAGCATACGCTATTATGCTAAGGGTTCCCTAATAACCTATGTACCAACTCCTGTTAAGGATAACAATATTTTTGAAGGCTGGTATACAGACAGAATTCTTTCGGATAAGTGGGATTTTGATGCAGATACCATGCCGGGAGAGGCTATTACCTTATATGCTAACTGGAATAAGATAAATGAGAATATAGAAGATGATGTATTCTCTTATGAAACAAGTAACGGAAAGCTTAGTATAACAGGATATAGCGGTAAATCTGAATATATTGAGATTCCTGAATCCATAAATGGGTTACCGGTTATTGCACTGTCAGAATATGTCTTTGCCTTTAACGAGGATATCAAAAGGGTAACAATTCCTGAGAGTGTAACAAATATTGGAAGAAGAGCCTTTTATGATTGTAAGGCACTTGAGAGTATTGAATTAAGTACTAACATTACCGAGATTGGTGAAGCTGCTTTTGCCGGATGCGGGTCCCTTAATAATATGGATCTAAGTTCTCTTAGCTTAACTGAGATTTCCGATAGCTGCTTTATGCATGATATAAATCTTTACAATGTTTACCTTCCGGAGACTATTACGGAGATAGGTGACTACGCCTTTGCAGGTTGTACTTATCTGCAGAATATAGATATGCCGGATACCGTTACAAGTCTTGGCGAATTTGTATTCTTTAATGATAAAGTTTTATCTGAAATTACTATACCGGGAAATGTTTCGGAAATTGGTGAAGGCTTTGTTAACGGATGTAGTTCCTTAAAGTCTATAACTGCTGTGTCTAATGGAATTTATTCTTCCGAAGAAGGAATATTATACAGACAAAATAGACTTATAAGATGTCCTGAAGCCTATTGCGGAGATGTTTTTGTTAAGGACAGTGCTGCAAAGATAGAAGATAAAGCTTTTTATAACTGCTCTTTGATAAATAGTGTAACCCTGGGTAAGCTTACTGCAGAGATAGGTGAAGCTGCCTTTAGCGGATGTAACAGACTTACAAGCTTAAATTTTGCTACTGAGAATAAGGTAAGTGTTTTAAGTGATTCCATGCTTTATGGTTGTCAGTCTCTTACAGGCTTAAATATTCCTGATGAGATTACTACAATTAGCAGAATGGCTTTGGCAAATTGTATATCCCTTACAAGCCTTACCATAAAGGAAAATGTTACAAGCATTGGAAGTTCAGTTTTCTTTGGTGATGACAACCTTACAGTATATGGATATGCAGATTCTGCTATTGCAAAATATGCTGCAAAGAACAGCACCCTTAAATTTGAATATTTGGCAGATAAAGCCCTTACTCCTGATGCACCGGTGGCTGAAAGCGTTGTAAATACAACTATTACACTTAAAGCCTATGATGGATATGAGTATAAAATGAATGATGGAAACTGGCAGACTTCAAACGTATTCAGTGACCTTGAACCTGTTACTGCCTATACCTTCTATCAGAGAGTTGCAGAGTCTCCTTATGTACATGAAAGTAACTCCTCTAAAGGAACTGTAATTGTCAGTGGCAAATTAAAATCAAGGAAGGTAAAGACTCCTGTAATACTTAAAATTACAAGCAGCAGTGTAAAGCTTGCTAAATACGATGGATGCGAATACAGTATTGACGGCATAAATTACAAGGCAGATACTTTGATAACAAATCTTAGTGCTAATACTGAATATACTGTATATCAAAGATTTGCCCAAACAGATATTTATGACTGTGGTGATTCATCAAGTATTACTTTTACAACCAAAGCCCATACCGGTCCATGTACTGTAACTTTTAATTTAAACGGTGGTATATTAGAAGGCTATGATAATGAGTTTAGCTTCGAATATAAAGAAGGTGATACTGCTACAGATCCTGGTACACCGGAACGTAAAGGCTATGTATTTGGTGGCTGGTATTATAATGATACTGTTTTTGATTTTACAAGTCCTCTGGATAATGATATAGAGCTTAGGGCTATGTGGACTATTTATCAGCAGTGCGAAGCTCCTACCTCTAATATTGAAAGTCTTAGCATTGTTTCAAAAAATACTATGCTTATACTTTCTACAAAGACAATTGATGCTGATATATATTACACAACAGATGGCTCTGATCCGGATGAAGATAGTACCTTATATGATGGCCCTATCACAATTACTGAAGATGCGACAATTAAAGCTGTTTCCGTAAAAGATAATTATGTAAACAGTGAGATTTTGACAATTGTTCTTACTTTGGAAACTGAGGATGATTATGGTGATGTATCAGAAGAAGACATACCTGAGTCGGGTATATCTGAAGGACTTTGGGTGGCAGGTCTTGAAGATGCATACTATACAGGAAAATCTATCACTCAGAACCTGAGAGTTTATGATTATAAGACTCTTTTAACTGAAAAAACAGATTATAAGCTCATATATAAGAATAATATAAAAGCAGGAACTGCCACTGTAATCGTTACAGGTATAGGAAAATACAGCGGAACCTTGTCACTTGATTTTGAAATCCTGCCTCTTGATATAAGCGGTGATGAATATAGCGCGGGTGATATTTTTGCTGCTTACAACAAAAAGGCACAAAAACCCTCTGTAACCTTATACAAAGGCTCATATAAACTAAAAAATAATACGGATTATGCTATAAGCTGGACTAACGAAGATGGTAAAGAAAATGTAGGATGTAAGGCTGCAGGTGAATATACTGTTACCATTATCGGTAAAGGAAATTACACAGGAAGCCGTGAAGTAACTTTCCATATTACAGATTCAACCCTTATTACAAAGGTTAGGCTAAAGATTGTTAAATCCCAAGCCTATACCGGTAGTGAAATTCATCCTGAGGTTGTATTAACAGATAAAAAATATACTTTGGAAGAAGGCAGCGATTATGAAATTACCTGGCCTTTGGATTGTACAAGTGTTGGTACTGTTAACTTTACAATTACAGGTATTGGTAATTATGCAGGAGTGAGAAATGTAAGCTTTGCAATAACAGGTACAACCCTTTCCAAAGCCAAAATGTCAGGATTTGTTAAGAACTATGATTATACAGGAAATGAAATTACCCAATCTGATGTAGTATTTAAGAAGGGTAATGATGTTCTTGTTATGGGAGAGGATTATAGTGTATCTTATGAAAATAATATAAATGCAGGTTCTGCTACTGTTATTTATACTGGTATAGGCGGATATACAGGAACTGTTAAGAAGACCTTTAAGATTAACGGGATTGCAATTAAATCCGCTACAGTTTCAGGTATATCTATGAGTTATAGTTATAATGGTGAAGCCATTGAGCCTGCAGGAAGTGAAGATGACAATACCGATAAAGGTGATGTGACACTTACCTATAAGGACCCCAAAACCAAGGTGAAATCCAATCTTGAAAAAGGTACAGATTACACTGTTACTTACAAGAACAATACAGGGGCAGGAACAGCAACCATTACCTTTACGGGAACAGGTAAATATACAGGAAGTATTAGTAAGACCTTTAAGATTACTGCTTATAACATTACAGAAGATGAAAAGGATTATATTACAGTTTCCTATGACTCTACGGTTTCTTACGTAAAAAATGGTGTAAAGCCTGATGTAACCCTTTATTTTAGAGGAGAAGAGCTCATTGCAGGAACTGATTATTCGGTCACCTATGCCAATAATAATGCTGTTACCACAGAAAATACCAAAAAGCTTCCGGCCATTACCATAAAAGGAAAAGGTAATCTTACAGGAAAATACAATACCTTAAACTTTACTATTGAAGCACAGGATATTTCCAATATGGATATATCCGTAGCAGATAAGCTTTATGTTAAAAAGGCTAAGGCATATATTTCAGCACCTATAATTACAGATCCGAATAGTAACTTGGTAAAACTGGTTGCAGGAAAGGATTATAATAAAACTATTACATATACCTATGGTGAGGATACTACTGTTACCCAGTTAAATGGAAAGATATCTACTGAAATAAATAGAAGTAAAGGTGAAAACATAGGTGTTAAGGACATTCTTCCTGTGGGAACTATTGTAAAGGTAGAAGCTGAGGGAATTAATAATTATTCTGGAAGTATAACTGCTTATTACAAGATAATGCAATCTGATATTTCAAAAGCTAAAGTAAAAATTGCAGATCAGACTTATACAGGTGAAGAAATCTGCTTAAGCAAGGAAGATATTACTTCAATAACCCTTAAAAACACGGCTATTTCAAGCTCTAACTATGAAATAACAAGCTACTCAAATAATATTGAGGTAGGAACAGCCACAGTTATTATTAAAGGTAAAGGAATATATGGCGGAACTTTAAAAGCTACCTTTAAAATTGTAAAAAAGAGTTTTTAACAATTTAACGCCGAACGATATTATATTTATTTAATATCTTTTTAATGTTATTATTGCCCTATTATATGTATAATGACAGCATAGAGAGTATGATTTCTATGCTGTCATTTTTACATGGAGGCATAATGATTTGGTCATTAGACTTTGATATAAGTGCTTTTGCCGTTTGCTTACTGTTTGTTATATATTATATTCTTGGAAAAAATCTTCCTATCAGAAGAAACTACCTTTTTATGGGTCTTCTTTTGATGCAATTAACTTGCACATTCACAGATATTATTTCTTCTGTGATTTCTTCATATCCCGAAAGGTTTTCATATCAGCTTATTTATTTCGTAAATATAATTTATTATATAGCTCTTGCTTTTTGCCCTCTTGTATTTACTTTGTTTTGCTATTACGTGGCTTTTGAAGATAAAGTAAATATCCCGATTTTTTGGATATTACATATTCCACTGGCCTTTGTTTTATTCATAATAATAACAACACCTTTAAATCATTTTATCTTTTCTGTTGAAAAAAACGGAGTTTTTAAATATGAACATGGAAGGCCTATAATCTATTATCTGACTCTTTTCTATATGATGGTTTCACTATTAATAATTATTTTTAAAGCAGGAAAAACCATTAGAAGAGGACATTGTTATGTTCTTATTTTCTATATAGCTGCCACACTTATGGGGCATTCTCTTCAGGTTTTTATTATGCCATATAAACAAACAGTTTCCCTGGGAGTTGTTATAGGCTTAACTACAATATTCCTGGCTTTCCAAAATCCTGATTATTATAGGGAAAAACGAACAGGACTGTTTAATGTCAGTGGTCTGGAACTGTTTGCAAATGAAGAGTATTTTTATGGTAAAAACAAACCTTTTTTGGGTTTTATTATCACAAACTATACATTTTTTAAGTTTGCTGATAACGAATATTTTGTAACCCATATATTAAGACAGGGTGCACATTTTCTTAATGTTATTTTTAAAAATGATCTTATTTTTTACTATGGTAACGGAATATTCATCATTTTTATGGATGATAAAAAGGACCTTTACAATAACCTGGAAGACATAAAAGTTCAACACACAAAAACCTTTACCTTCGAAAATGCTTCCATTAATTTTGATATGAGATTTTTTTATAATGATGGAAATATTGCCTTTAAGGATTACATAGATTTAAGAGACACATTAAATGTTGCCATAGAGAATTGTTCCAAATTAGATAATCAAAAAATATTGGAAATCACAGAAGAAACCCATAAAGAAGCCATTCACAGAGCTGAAATTGAAAAAGCTCTTAAACTTGCCCTTGAAAAGGAAGAAAATATCCTTATATATTATCAGCCTATATACTCAACTGTTGAAAAGAAAATCAACTCTGCGGAGGCATTGGTAAGACTCTATGATCCTGAAAAGGATTGTATATTTTATCCTGATGATTTTATCCACATTGCTGAGAAAAACGGGTGCATTTTAAAGCTTGGCATGCTTATTTTTAAAAACACCTGTAAAATGATAAAAGAAAAAAATATTCAGCAGTTTGGTATTAAAAACATAGAAATAAACTTATCTCCGCACCAGTGCATGAATAATGATCTGTCAAAAGAACTCATTAGCATAATGAGTTTTTATTCCATAGACCCATCCATGATAACTTTGGAAATTACAGAAACAGCATCGCTGGAGCAATCAAATGTCTATAAAAACATTGATGAACTTATAGCTTATGGCGTTCAATTTGCTTTGGATGATTACGGAACAGGTTATTCTAATCTGGTTCATATTTTAAAGATTCCATTTTCTATTATTAAAATCGATAAATCCATATCCTGGGATTATTTCAGGAGTGGTAATAAGCTTCTGACTGAAGTAATAGATCAATTCCTTAACAGAAATAAAATCATTGTAGCAGAGGGTGTAGAAGATAAGGAAATGGCAGTAAAGCTTGCCGAGCTGGGAGTGCAGCTGGAGCAAGGTTATTATTATTCAAAGCCCATTCCTTTAGACAATTTTATTGATCTTGTAAATAACTATAATGAAAAGCTTTGACAGTATTTATTGATTTTACATACTGCCAAAGCTTTATTTTTGATTTAATAAGGTTTGAATTTTGCAGCCTGTTTTCTGTGTTCTTCTTCAATGGCCGCATAGTGTTTGGCTGTGGTGTTAATATCCTTATGACCAAGGACATCAGCAACAAGTCTTATATCACCGCTTTGTTTATAAAGGGCTGTACCATAGGTACTGCGCATTTTATGAGGTGTAAGATGTTTTTCCGGAACGGCTTCTTTTGTATATTTTTTTACCATAAGCTGAACACTTCTTATAGACATTCTTTTTTTCTGCATTGAAAGAAACAGGGCCTTTTCATCATCTGTTTCACAATAATTTGGTCTTTCCAGTTCAATATATTCCATCAGTGCGGCACTGACTTCATCATTAAAATAAAGTGTAGCGGTGCCACCACCTTTTCTTACTACAACAAAGGAATTTTCCTTAAAGTTAATATCTTCAATATCAAGGCCAACCAGCTCAGATACTCGGATACCGGTATTTAACAGCAGGACAAAAATAGCAGTGTCACGAAGCTGTGTCTTTTCGCAAAAGCTTTTTTGCCTTGCATTGGAAAGGGCAGAGTCCTTTGAAACATCGATAAGTCTGTGAACTTCATCTGCATTCATACGTACAATTACATGGTCCTTCTCACGCTTTTGTTTGGCTGCTCCTACGGTAGGATCGTTTTTCATATAGCCATGGGTACACTGGTATTCAAAAAAGCCTCTAAGTGCAGACATGCGTCTAGCAATGCCTTTTGCTTCATTGGAATGTTTGTTTTCACCATTATTAAAGGCAAGGTATTTCTGAAAGTCATTTATATCCTGAAAGTTAAGCTGTTCAAGTAAATCAGAGGATATATTTCTTATTTCCGTATCCTTTAACATGGGGTTTGATTCCTTTAAATACTGAAAAAAGGTATGAAGATCATAAGCATAGGATACAGCAGTATTTACCTGGGAATTTAACTCCTTTTCATCAAGAAATGGGAGAGTGTAAGAAGGAAGGAGCTTTTCCATTTTATGAAGCTTATCCAGCTTACTTTGACGAAGCTCTATTTGATAATCTGAATTTTTAGCCATTTATTTCCCCTCAACAATTTAATAATTTGGTTTAGAAAAACGATTTTGTTTTATAACATAATCCGGAAGAAATAATTATTTCTTCA
>JAILBM010000165.1 GCA_024680925.1 Butyrivibrio sp. | reverse complement strand
TGTTACATCATATGTAACATCATTCTGAAGAGTAACTTCATATGCAATAGAAGTATCTGATGCTGTCATTGAAATTTCAGGTACAAATACTGATTTTTCATCCTGTGGAACAAATGTAAATTCTGCTGCAGAAACAAAATTCTCAATATCTTCTGATGCAATACCTGTAATCTCACCTGCATATGTAACAAGGTCTACTGCTTCAACTGCTACATCCAGTGTCTGATCACTGTCACCAACTGTTACTTCTGAACCATCAGTAATAACATAAGCATCAGCTCCCTCAAGGCTTACATCATATGTATAGCCGCTGGCAAGGGATACGCTGTACTGCTCATCATCAACTGATGCAGTTGTAAGCTTTCCGTTTGACTGATTTTCAAATACAAGGCTTACACCCTCTGTATCTTCAAATCCGCTAACTAGGCCTGACAATGTAACATAGCTTGCCTGAGTTCTGATTACTCTTGCTACAACTAACTTTTCATTGGAGTTGTAAAGTTTATATGTGCCATCCTGTTTAGCATAAAATGTTAAAGGCTCAACACCATTAACACCTGAATAGCTTGCTGTCTGAACATCAGATTCATCATCCATGTTCACAAAATAATAGATTGATGCATTTCCATTAGAACCTGCATAAAATGTTACCTGTTCATCTTCTTCCATTTCCAGTGAAAGATAAACAGCATCTGTTGCTGACTTATTGGAATAAATAAATCCGTTATATGTATTGCCATCAGCATCTGTTTTACTCTTATTATCATATCTTGTAAGAGATTCGTTTATTGTTCTGAGTCTGTGAGTTGTGGAATATCCACCATCTTCAAAAGATAAATCCCCGGCAGTAAAATCAGCAATATTTACACCTGTTGAACCTGCTGTGATTGAAGAATCATAAAAGCCATTAATAACATCAACTGTTAAAATGTTATTAACTCCTTCTAACTGCTCTGCACCAAAATCCCATACATCAATTGAATAATCGGTTGATGTAGTATCGTCAGCCTCGTCCTCACTTGGTGTTACTGTAGTTTCTTCTGAATCTTCTGTAGATGCTTCATCCGAGCTTTCAGAAGATGCTTCGTTTGATAATTCTGAAGATGCTTCGTTAGAACTTTCAGATGAATCTGAAATTTCTTCTGTTGCAGAATTTGAATTAGAAATCTCTTCTGTTGCAGAAGATGAGCCGCTGCCAGATGCGTTTGCTTCTGAAGTCTCCCCCTCTTCTTCAGTACTACTTGCATCTGCTGCTGAGTTACTTGATCCAGTAACAGAATTGTCGCCAGAGGTTAAATCCGTATCTGTTGCCGCATATGCAATACTTGTGCCGACATTTGCAGACATTCCGGACATAACCAGACTGGCTGTAAGAACCGCTGATGTGATCACGCGGGCCTTACTGTGCCATGATCGTCTGTTCCCCATTATAATTACTCCTCCCATGTGTAATATTTTTGCTATTCGAAGAAGAACTCTTCAAATAGTGTGAAACATGCCTAAATAAAATGTAAGCGTTTACATCCTATCCAAGTACATTTATCCTACCATAGGTACATTTGACGAAACAAGGTGCAAATTTTGTTTTATAGGGTCAAATTTTGATGATTGGCATACAAAATTTTTTTGATGTTTTTGTGCATTTTGCATATTTTTCTTTTTAAAATATATTTTTGAACGCAAAAATGGTTCGGCAACTTTTTAGGGTTTCCGAACCATTTAATGTTTAAGCGCTTTTATATTAAATTTTATAAAACATAGTTCATCTTTAAATTACTTTAGATCAAAGTAAATTTTCAGCGTAGTGAAATGCTTGCTGTATCCTCTGAAAGCAAGACTATAGTGTCGTTTCCATCATAAGAAACATTTTTTTCATTATCAGCTTCTAACTTATGATTTACAAATCTGACCTTTACAGCGACCTTTCCATTTTTGGTAAGAATGACATTTCCCTTATCTTTTAAAAGCGCAGATACCTCCACTACTTCGCTGCCATCATAATAGACACCGCTTTCAGCTACATCTGTAAGCTCATAAACCCTAAATTCCAGAGTCTTTGTATAATCGTCAGAGATATTCCCTTGAGCAATTTCTTTATCTGAAGGAATCGCATCGTTAACGGCAATCATGGAATTCTCTCTAACCCACATAGGAACCTCTAAGTAGCCTTGCTTTTCCTTCTGCCAGGCACCGGCCTTAAGGATTCTCTTTTCTCCCGTAAGGAAATTGGTCCATCTACCGGCAGGCAGATAATACTGTGCAATGCTCTTGTCATTAAACACAGGTGCCACAAGTATATCTGAACCAAGCATATACTGTCTTTCAAGATATCCTGCTGCAGGATCTGTCTCATATTCCAGCACCATGCTTCTCATTACAGGGATACCGCTTTGGGATGTCTCAACGGCATTGCTGTAAAGATATGGCAGAAGCTCCATTTTTAATTTGGCAAAAAATCTTACTACATCCACCGCCTCTTCATCATAAGCCCAAGGTACTCTGTAGGAACTGCTTCCATGCAGTCTTGAGTGAGATGAAAGAAGACCAAACGCTGCCCATCTCTTATAGACATCAGGAGTAGAAGTGTTTTCAAACCCGCCCATATCATGGCTCCAGAAGCCAAAGCCTGACATGGTAAGAGATAATCCTCCGCGCAGGGACTCTGACATTCCTTCATAGGTAGACCAGCAGTCACCTCCCCAATGAACAGGGAACTTCTGTCCGCCCACTGTGGCACTTCTTGCAAATAAAACAGCTTCACCTTTGCCTTTTTTTTCTTCAATAGCTTCAAAAACAGCCTGATTATAAAGATATGTATAGTAATTGTGCATCTTTTCAGGATCTGATCCATCATAATACACAACATCCTCTGTAGGAATTCTTTCACCAAAATCTGTCTTGAAGCAGTCAACACCCATGTCCATAAGCTCGAAGAGCTTATTTTTAAACCATTTCTTTGCTTCAGGATTAGTGAAATCCACAAGAGCCATTCCAGGTTGCCACATATCCCACTGCCAGGTACTGCCGTCTGTGCGCTTTAAGAAATATCCCTTTTCATGACCTTCGTCAAAAATATCAGCTGACTGACCTATATAAGGATTTATCCATACACATATCTTGATTCCCTTTTTCTTAATACGTCCAAGCATCCCCTTAGGATCCGGAAACACTCTGCTGTCCCAGACAAAATCAGTCCAGTGAAACTCCTTCATCCAGAAACAGTCAAAATGGAAAACTCTAAGAGGTATTCCTCTTTCAAGCATACCATCAATGAAGCTCATAACTGTTTTTTCATCATAATTGGTGGTAAAGGATGTGGATAACCAAAGTCCAAAGGTCCACATAGGTGGAAGAGAAGGCTTACCGGTAAGTGTGGTATACTTCTCAAGTACTTCCTTCATAGTCGGTCCGTCAATAAGATAATAATCAAGCATTTCTCCGGGAACACTGAACTCAACCTTGCCCACCTGCTCCGTTGCCACTTCAAAGGATACCTTCTCAGGATGGTTTACAAATACTCCATAGCCTTTATTGGTAATATAAAAAGGAATATTCTTATAAGACTGATCTGTGCTTGTTCCACCATCTTCATTCCATATATCAATGCTCTGACCATTTCTAACCATGGCTCCAAATCTTTCGCCAAGACCATAAACCAGCTCTCCCACAGAAAGAGACAACTCCTGACGCATATATGTATTTACTCCGTCCTTGTCATAGGCAAGACCTTTCCAGTTAGTCTTAACAAGAGCAAGATCTTTCCAGGCACTGGTGGTTATAACCTCTCCGTCCCTTTCATAGGACAGAAGGAAATTATTTTTATTAATTCTTATGGCAAGACTTCCTGATGTAACAGTTATTTCTTCTTCTGTTTCTTTAGTTTCCAGTTTGCACTTCTCATCATAAACTTCAAAAGAAGGCTCTTTTTGCAATGCTCCTTTATGATGATAGGTCTTAAGTCTTAGCACTCCTTCAAGGGGAGATGTTATCTCCAATGTAAGATTTATGCCTCCAAGGGTATCACCTCTGTGATTTATATGATATGTAGGACAAGTAAGAATAACCTTATCCTTGTCTATATTGCTGTAATAAACCTGCTGCGGCTGAAAACACTCAACGCCTTCCTTATTAAGCCAGCATCCATTCCAAAATTTCACTTTGACCCTCCTTTTTATGCAATCCCCATTTTCAGATTCTTATTTAAATAACTTCACATGTACTATTATCTCACAGGAAAATAATACATGTGAAGGTTTTTAAAATATAAGGGCGCTGCTATTCGCAGCGCCCTTATATTAACCTGCAAAACTAATATCAGTTCTTCCAAGCATCATACTGTGACTGGAACTCAGCAAGTACATCCTGATATCCTGCTGCGTCAAGAGCTGCCTGATACTCTTCAATTGTTGATTCAACCTTATCAGCAGGAATTCCGCCATTTTCAAGTGGGAAACCATACTGCTCAAAGAGGTTTGCACAAGCTGTGTACTGTGCTTCTACAGGACTCTTATCAAAACGGAAGCCTGCTGCACAAGATGTTTCAGCACCACCGTTGAAATCTTTGTAAAGATCAGCTTTATTAGCCGGCTCATTTGAAAGAGGAGTTACGATTGTAGCTGATGCTGACTCCCACATTGAGTGGTTGTACTTCTCAGATGTCTGCTCTACCTGTCCGTTTGCATCATAAGTGTAGTCTTCACCTTCAATACCAAATGTATACATATCAGCAAGTGTAGAATCTGTATAAAGAAGTCCCATGAAATCGATACAAGCCTGAGCCTGCTCAGCTGTGCTGTTAGCTGTTACGCAGTAGCATGAACCAAGAGCTGATGTTGAATGTGCATATCTGTTTGTAGCTGTCTGCATTGTTACATCCTGGCCATAACGAGCATCTGCTTCATCATTTACCGGAATATCTGTCCACCATGAAATACCCCAATCCTGTGTCTGAGTTGTTGTATCTGTTGTAACCTTTGTGTAATCATCTTCTGAGATGTATCCCTTATCAGCCCATTCGCCCATAAGTTTACAGAACTCAAGATACTCAGGTGTCTGGATTGTATCCACAACTTCATTTGTAGCTCTGTCTACTGCAAAGAAGTTTGTAGCGGAATCAGCTGTAAAGAAATCAAAGCTGTCAATATACCATCTGTAGAACATTGCTGTCTTCTGTGTAAGGTATGGGTATTTAAGTCCTTCTGACTTACAATCCTCAAGCATTGGCTCAAGATCTGCAAGAGTCTTAACTGATGTAATATCCCATCCGTACTTGTCAATAAGATCCTGACGGAACATGAAGTCATAACCCTCAACATTGTCCTTATATACAGGAATGAAATAGTTCTTGCCATCATACTTTGTAGCTTCCCACTGACCTTCATCCATTGAATTATAAAGATCTGTACCAGGAAGAATATCTGTAATATCGTATACTGCATTTGCAGGAACAAGGTCATTTGTTCCTATTGTGCTTTCCCATGAAGCTGTCCAAAGAAGATTGATCTCATTATTGGCAAGAGCCAGATTAGCCTTATCTGTATACTCACCTGAACCAATATCTGTAAGATCTATCTGAACATTGATCTTATCTGCGATGTATGCATTGATTGCATCCTCAACCTTCTGAACCTGATCAGAATCCGGGTTTGCAAGGTTAAATGTACATCTGTAAACACTGATGTTTACAGCATCTCCTGATGCTGCACTATCTGTAGCAGTATCAGCTGCAGGTGTCTCTGCTGCTGTTTCAGCTGCCGGAGTTTCTGTCGCTGTTTCAGCTGCCGGCTCAGCATCTGTTGTTGTAGTCTCTGTTGTAGATGAGCCACAACCTGCAAGTAATGACATTGTCATTGCTGTTGCCATTGTTACTGATAAAATCTTTTTCTTCATTTTGTGTCCTCCCTCGTGAAGAATTTTTTGGGTATATATTTCTGATTTATTATCAGAAATATATACAGTTACAATTTTTTCATATTTATCTCCTGATCAGCCCTTAACAGAACCAACCGTAAGACCTTTAATAAAATATTTCTGGAAGAATGGGTATATTACCATGATAGGTGCTATAACCACTACAACCGTTGCCATTGTTGCCGAGTACTGAGGTATTGTGCCTCCCATGGCTGCTCTTGCAGATGCAGGAACATTATTATTATTAAGAAGGAATTCAATACTTTTCTGAATATTTATAAGCAGAAGCTGCAGTGGCTTTTTGTTATCACTGGTAATGTACAAAAGAGCATTCTGCCAATCATTCCAATAACCTGTTGCCATCATAAAACCTACGGCTGCAAGGGAAGGCTTTAAGAGAGGTAGTACTATCTGGAAAAATGTTCTGTACTCTCCTGCACCATCAATCATGGCTGCTTCCATAAGCTCATTTGGAATGCTGTTGGCGATGTATGTTCTTAAAATGATTACGTTCATTGTAGAAACGCACATTGGAAGAACAAGAAGCCATAAGCTGTCCTTAAGTCCATAATAACTGGTGAAAACAATATATCCCGAAAGCTGTCCGCCATTGAAAAGCATCGGTATAAGCAGATAGATCGATAAAAACTTCGAAAGTCTGAAATCATGTCTGCTTATTGAGTATGCAAACATACTCATGATAAGTAATCCAAGAAATGTTCCGGCTACCGTAATAAATATTGTCACACCATAGGATCTTGCAAGCTGTGTGCCATATCTTAAAACTGTATTGAAGCCTACCAGCGAAAACTGTCTTGGCAGAAATGAAAATCCATGCTGTGTAATATATTTTTCATCGGTAAACGCTGCTACAAATACCAAAAGTACCGGTAAAAAACAAAACAATGTATATACAAGAAGTATTATTCCAAGTATTATCTGTCCAATACCGACTCTGTCCTTCTTTGAAGGAGCCAGGTCAAGATCATTTTTCTTTGCCATTTTTCTCCTCCTTAGAATAGTGCATTTTCAGGTTCAATCTTACGAACTGTATAGTTGGCAAATAACATAAGCAGCAGTCCCACTACTGACTGGAAGAAGGATGTAGCTGCAGTAAATCCGAAGTTAGAATTCTTAAAGATAGCATTAAGTACATAAGAATCAATAACCTGAGTTGTATCATACAAGATACCACTGTTTCTTGTTACCTGATAAAAAAGACCTGTATCGGATCTCATTACGTTACCAACTGAAAGAAGGAGCATAACAGTTATCATAGGAACAAGTGAAGGAATGGTAATGTGTCTTATCTGCTGCCATTTGCTGGCACCATCTATTTCAGCAGCTTCATATAATGAATTGTCAATACCTGCCAGAACAGACATATAAAGAACTGAACCATATCCTGTATCCTTCCAGATCTTAACTATAAGAAGGATCCATGGCCAAAGGCCTGCCTCCGAATAAAATCTGGTGCTGGTACCAAGCATATTGTTGATGATACCTGTATCTGAACTTATGAAGGCATATACTATAAACTGAACTGCAGCATAAGAAATAAATACAGGAATGATCATCAGAGTCTGCATGGTCTTGGCAACTCTCTTAAAAATAAGCTGATCGATTGCGATTGCAAGTGTGACATTTAATACAGTTCCCACAGATGTAAAAAGCAGATAATAAAGAACTGTATTTCTGGTAATGGAAATGAATGTTGCCTTAGATGCTATAAGGAACTTGAAGTTATCAAGTCCGCACCAGGGGCTTGCCCATATACCCTTTGTAAAATCAAAATTTTTAAAGGCCATAACAAGACCGGCCATAGGTACATACATTATGAAGAATAAAACCAGAAAAACCGGTAGTGCCATGATAACATGCGCTCTGTGTTTCCAGGTATTATGCAAAAAACCTTTCATATACTTTCGCCTCCTCTATTGAATTACTTTTTAATCTTAGGTGCTGCAACTGAACCGCCCGGAACAATAGCCCCCTCCACTGTTACCTGTTCTATCAGTGCCGACCTTGGATTTGTGATCAAATCAATAAGTTTGGATGCTGCCATGCTTCCGATACTCTCTGTATCCTGCGCCAGTGTGGTCAATGGCGGATTTATCTTTGATGCAATCGGGATTCCGTCAAATCCGGCTACCGAAACATCTTCCGGAATCTTAAGTCCGCTTTCCCTTATTGCGTTCATACCACCTATTGCCGATAAGTCATCAGGATAAAGAATACATGTCGGAGGATCTGCAAGTCTCAGCAATTCTTTGGTAATCTCATAGGTTTCATCAGTATCTCTGTAAGCAGCTTCTCTTATATAGTTTTCAGGGATCTCAACATCTAGACTTTCAGCTGTCCTGTAAAAACTCGAAACCCTGTTTTGAGTAACCGATGAATCCATGCCATGTATATAAGCAATCTTTCTATGTCCCTTGTTATAGCAAAAAGTAAATAAATCTTTCATACCTTTGGAGTTATCAGAAACAATTGCAATGCGATTGTTAAATATATGGTCAATAGTTACGACCGGTATATCGCTTCTAACAAGTTCCTCAACTTCAGGATCATAAAAATCAACACAGGCAATAACTACTCCGTCAAACCCTCTGTAACGTGCATGAGCCAGATATGACATTTCATCCGTATTACTGATAAAAGTTATATCAAATCCGCTCTTCTCTGCCCTTCTCTTAAAGCTGTCAAGTACATGAGAAAAATAATCATGGGTAAGTCCACTTCTTGAATCATCTGCAAACAGCACACCAATATTCTTGGTTATATTGGTTTTAAGAGCTTTAGCCGCAGAATTAGGAAAATACCCCATTTTCTCAGCCACAGACCTGATATGTTCTTTTGTCTCCTTACCGATATCGCTCTGATCGTTAAGAGCTTTGCTTACTGTTGCAATTGAAACTCCACAGGCAGTAGCGATATCTTTCATCGCAACCATTTTTCTGGCCATATGTTAACTCCTGATTTGTCCTAAATGTGCTTAATCGTTTTCGTATCTTTAATATACAACATATTTTCTATTTTTGCAACTATTTTTAAATTTTTATTGTGCATTTTCACTATTATATGTGAATACAATATGAACAAATTGTATTTATATCGTTATCTCGCGTATTTAATAATCGTTACTACGTTTTTTAAGTCAATCGTTTTCGTAAAAATAAATTATTTTAGGTTTTTGTTAAACTGTTTTCGCTACTATTAATTATTTCCAAAAATTGATTGATAAATTCGAACATTTTACCCAAACTCAATTTGTTGCAATATTTATGAAATATAATTATAATATCCCTAGATAATTACTTAATCGTTTTAGTTTGATGTTTTTTTACTTTACTATTTCGTAACCACTCTTTTGAAAGCCAATAATAACAATGATTTCAACATTTTAACGGAGGTCTATGATGAAATTCGGATTTTTCGATGACGAAAACAGAGAGTATGTGATCAATACTCCAAAAACTCCTCTTCCCTGGATAAACTACCTGGGAAACAAAGACTTTTTTTCACTGATATCCAATACCTGTGGGGGTTATTCATTTTATAAGGATGCCAAACTTCTAAGACTTACAAGATATCGCTATAATAACGTTCCTTATGATAATAACGGTAAATATTTTTATATCAAGGATGGGGACAGCATTTGGAATCCGGCCTGGCAGCCTGTAAAAGCAAATCTTGACTCCTATGAATGCAGGCACGGACTTGGATACAGCAAATTCTGCGGCAAAAAGGACTGTGTAACGGCCAATCTTTTATCCTTCGTTCCCATGAATGATTCCTGTGAAGTAGCTAAGGTCACAATTACCAACGAAGGTGACAAAGAAAAAAACTTAACACTATTTTCTTATGTAGAATGGTGTCTTTGGAATGCTGATGATGATATGAAGAACTTCCAGCGTAATTTAAGCACAGGCGAAGTTGAAATAGAGGGTTCTACCATTTATCACAAAACCGAATATCGTGAAAGACGAAACCACTACGGTGTCTATACGGTAAATACAAAAGTGGATGGCTTTGACACCAGCAGAGATGAATTTCTTGGCGCCTATAACGGCCCTGACCATCCCGATGCTGTTTTTGAAGGAAAATGCAGAAATTCTGTAGCGAGCGGATGGTCTCCCATCGCAGCCCACCAGATAAACTTAAGCCTTAAGGCAGGGGAAAGCAAAACCTTTATATTCCTTTTAGGATATGTAGAAGTAGATGAAAATGACAAATGGGAGTCTCATCAGGTTATAAACAAAAAGCCTGCCCATGATCTTATTTCAAGATATCAGACAGAAGAAGATGTAGAGAAGGCTCTTTATGAGCTTAATAAGTATTGGGATGATCTTCTTGGTATATATCATGTTAAATCATCCAATGATAAAGTCGACAGAATGGTCAATATATGGAATCAGTATCAGTGCATGATTACCTTTAATATGTCCCGTTCAGCTTCCTATTATGAATCAGGAATAGGACGTGGTATGGGCTTTAGAGATTCCTGTCAGGATCTTCTTGGCTTCGTACACCTTATTCCGGACAGAGCAAGGGAACGTATCATAGACATTGCTTCCACCCAGTTTCAGGATGGTAGTGCTTACCATCAGTACCAACCTCTTACCAAGAAAGGCAATTCTGATATAGGCTCCGGCTTTAACGATGATCCATTATGGCTTATTGCAGGAACTTCAGCCTATATAAGAGAAACCGGTGACATGAGCATTCTGGATGAAATTGTACCTTTTGACAATGACATGAGTGTTGCTGTTCCTCTTCTTGGGCATTTGAAGAGATCCTTTGATTACATAGTTAATCATAAAGGTCCTCACAAGCTTCCTCTTATAGGAAGAGCTGACTGGAATGATTGCCTTAACCTGAACTGTTTCTCAGCTCATCCCGGAGAATCCTTCCAGACCTTTGGACCTTCTGAGGGACCTGTTGCCGAGTCTGTATTTATAGCAGGTATGTTTGTTAAATACGGCGAAGAATATGCTCAGCTTGTTGAACTTAAGGGAGATGAAGCAGAGGCAAAAAGAGCCAGAGAAGAAGTTAAGAAAATGTATACTGCAGTCTGCGATGCAGGATGGGATGGTGAATGGTTTGTAAGAGCCTATGATGCTTATTCCAATAAGGTTGGTTCCAAGGAATGTAAGGAAGGTCAGATATTCATCGAGCCACAGGGATTCTGTGTACTTGCAGGAATCGGTGTTAAGGAAGGTCTTGCAGAAAAAGCGCTTAAATCCGTTGAAGAAAGGCTTGATACAAAGTATGGTATCATGATCCTGCAGCCTGCTTATACAGAATATCACTTAGAGCTTGGTGAAGTCAGCTCCTATCCACCGGGATACAAGGAAAATGCCGGAATCTTCTGTCACAACAATCCTTGGGTTTCCATTGCCGAAACAGTTCTTGGACACGGAAACAGAGCTTTTGAAATTTATAAAAAGACCTGTCCGGCTTACACAGAAGAATTTAGCGAAATTCACGCAACAGAGCCATATGTTTATTCACAGATGGTTGCCGGAAAGGATGCAAAATTCTTTGGTCAGGGCAAGAACAGCTGGCTTACAGGAACCGCTGCCTGGACCTTTGCAAATATTTCCCAGTATATACTTGGTGTATATCCTACCCATAAGGGTCTTTCCATTGATCCATGTATTCCTGAGGATTTTGGAGACTTTGAACTTACAAGAAAGTTCCGTGGTATAACCTACGAAATTTCTGTTAAGACAAATAAGGTTCAAAAGGGTGTAAAAGAACTTATTGTGGATGGCATGCGTATTGAAGGAACCGTTATTCCTTATGACGAATCCATGAAGGGCCAAAAAGTAAAAGTCGAAGTTGTTATGGGCTGACTTTGAATGCTGAAAAAATATAAGCTTACAGACGGCAGGTAAATTTTTACCTGCCGCTTTTTTGCAAAAAAATAACAGTGAAGCTTTAAAAGCTTCACTGTTATATATACAATGTGCGTGACAGGATTCGAACCCACGACCTTCTGGTCCGTAGCCAGACGCTCTATCCAGCTGAGCTACACGCACATAATTCATTGCCTCATCAGCAACAAATAAGATTATATGAAACTTAATTTGTTTTGTCAACTGTTTTTTATAAATCTTACTGTTACTTCAACTGAACATCTTACTATACTTTGACATTCCGCCAATATCATTGTCCCTGGTCCGTTGAAGAACAGTCTCAAAGTCCCCTTTACACAAATCAAGGCAGTTCATAAGTCTTGGAGAAAACATTCCGCATTCTCCGCTTCTGATCATATTATAGGCAACCTCCGGGGGAAATGCAGACTTATAACTACGTTCACTTACAAGGGCATCATAGGCGTCAGCTATGGACACCAGCTGTGCCGCTATGGATATTTCCTCTCCTACAAGACCATCAGGATAACCCTTTCCATCATATTTCTCATGGTGGTGACGACATATCTCATATCCTGTTTCATAGTATTCCTTATCCTGAGCGCCCTCCATCATCTTAAGAATCTCGCACCCTCTGGTGGTGTGAGATTTCATAAGTTCAAACTCTTCTGCAGAAAGCTTTCCCGGCTTTAACAGTATGTAATCAGGAACTGAAATCTTACCTATATCATGAACAGCACTGGCATCGGCAATTACATCTATCCTATGAGATGTAAGTCCGTAATCCGGATAGTTTTCCATTGCAGTTGTACCAAGAATTTTGGTAAATTCTCTTACCCTTCTTATATGATACAGGGACTCTGTATTTCTAAATTCAACCATGGTACAGATAGATTCAATTATTTTATAATTATTTTCCTTGAGAACCTCTTCCTGCTTCTTCAAGACAAGGAACTGTTTTTTCAACAGCCTTGTCTGTTCATCAACTCTTTTTTCAAGATTGTTTTTATTATCATATAGTTCTATGGAACGTCTTATTCTATGATTAACTATGCTGGCATCAAAGGGTTTGTGTATAACATCTATGGCACCCTTTTGATAACTGGTACGTTCAGCATCAACTGAGGTATCGGCAGTGATCATGATAACCGGAAGCTTATGAAGGAGGTTTTCCTTATTCATATTTTCCAAAACCTCATATCCGTCCATTTCAGGCATGACAATATCAAGGAGCACAGCAGCGATTTTACTTACACTCTCCTTCATGATCTTCATAGCCTTTTGGCCGTTATCCGCTTCAAGAATGTCATATTCATCCTTAAAGATCTCTGTCAGGATTTCCCTATTTATTTCTGTGTCATCTACTATAAGTAAAACCCTTTTCTTTCCAGCTTCCATTGCAAGTTCCTCACGCCCTTCCAATTACTTTATTTCTATAGTCTTATCTTTTCTGTAAAAAGTCATTCCACCGTACTTATCTATATTTTCATGAAGTCTTAAGGTAACTCCGTCTATGGTTATTACAGACCCCATATAAACAAGATTTGATACCATAATGACCGCACCGCTTATCTTACCGATTTTCTCATCCAGTTTTCGTTTCTCTGCTATGTATTCCTGAAGTTCTTTTTCTTTATGACTTTGAGCAGTTTTGACCTTGATTTTCATCTGCATGATTCTTTGTCCGGTACCAGGAGTATCATTTAACTTATCAAGCTGCTCCTGCAGCAGTTTCATTTCTGTCTGAGCTTTTTTAATATTTCTCTGATTCTCATCGTAAGCATTTAATACATCACTTGTTACACCAATATCAACAACGGTTTCCCGTCTGTATCTGCTTCCAAGGACAGAGGTTTCTATACCGTTAAGGCATTGTACAACGCCTCCGTTTATAGTCCCGTTATCCCCAAACATTATGACTTTATCTGCAGAAAAGGCCTTACAATTAATGCAGCTGTTAGACATAATACTTCCACCGGCACTTATATTAGTACTGTCAAATCCCGTACCGGCAACTATTCCCTTGGCAGATATCTCCGCTCTGTCACTGCTGCTTCCCGTGCACATGCCTTTTATAACAACATTACCACCGGATCTTATATTGGCCAGATTAACATCTCCTTCCACCAATATATCCCCCACAGCCCTTACTTCGTTTCCCATGGAAAGATCACATTTTACAATTACGCATCCGGGATATTCTTCTCCACTGCTGGAAATATCCTTTTTGTCAAGAACATCCAGCTTAAGCACATCTACCTCGTGATCGCTATGGCACTTGACTACTCCACTTATGGCAGAAACATAAGTCAGTTTATCAGTTAAAACCATGAAGCCTTTTCCCTTAAGAGGCGGTAAGTCTTTACCCCTGCTTGAGAACAAGTCTTCACCTGTAATAGTATATCCATCCTCACCGATCAGCGGTTTATGATAATACGCCAGCTTATCTCCCATCTTTATTTCTTCAAAAAGCTTAACATTACTGAAATCAGCTGTTCCATCTTCTAATAAATCAGGATCCGCAGATACCCATTTATCAAAAAAGAATTCATAATAACCATCGGCACCATTAGTGGGAGCTTTACCTTCAGCAACCTTAATTCTTACACCAAATTGATGTTCATTTATCATCTCACGTATAGCATCTTTATTTATTCCCTTCCTGATTCTTGCCTTGAATAAAAGTGTCATGACATAGTCAACTGTATACTTTTTGATATCCGCAAGAGGAGAAAGAGTTACAAAGCCCTCCATAAGATCATCGGAAACCGTTATCATACTACCCTCAGCAGTACGTAAAAATTCCCAATCCACATCAAATTTCTTCTTTTCATGCTTTTTTATATGAAGAGTCAGATCATCAAAGACTATTCTTCTATCCTTTGGAAGTCTTTTTCCAGCCTCCATCCAGACTCTCATTTTACGCATCTCGATTGCAGTATACATAAGAGAACAGTATTCTTTGACATCAACATTGCTTTCAAGTCCAAGCCTTATTTCTTTCATCTGATTTGCATGATATTTAGGATTGGTATAAAAAGAAACATCTACCTGTTTTTCCATTCCAAGCCTAAGTTCACGCATTTGTTTCCATGTATAACTTGTGCTGGCATAAGGCATGACATTTATATGATTTTCAAGCCCCAGTCTTATCTGATGAAGTGCTTCGCCTCTTAGTTCCGGTAAAAGGTATTTATCAAAACCATCAAGGCCCTTTTTCTGAGCTATGACTATTTGTTCAAGCTGGTCTGCATCATATCCGAATTTTAGATAATCGGAAATATCTATATTTTCCTTATAAGCAATATGCCACTGTCTGATGACCCTTGCATCATATCTGTTTCTGATATTTTCGGGAACCTCTATTTTATCCTCCAGACATTCTCTTATGGCGCGCATTTTTAAAAACGGGATATCTGCCAAGGCATAGGATGTTATATCTATTTCATGCTCAAGGCCAAGACGTATTTCCTGCATTTGCAGATAATCAAATGCAGTATCTGCAAAAAATATAATAGGAATATTATCTTCAAGACCAAGTCTTATCTGCTCCATCTGCTGGGGATTATAGTTCTTACTGTGATACTGGGTAACATCAACCCCCGATACCTTGCCAAGTCTGATTTGCGCAAGTCGTTCTCTATCATAGCCACTTGCCCTGTAATTAGACAGGTCAACTTTTTGCTCCAGCTCCAGGCGGTATTCCTCCATTTCCACCCAGGGGAGCTCCGGCTTCATATATACATATATATCCACAGCAGATACAAGACCCTTTCTAACCTGCTCCAGTTGCTTAAGATCCAGTTTTAATTTAAAAATAGCCGCAATATCACCCCCGGCTTTTTTACACAAAGCCAGTTCGCGTTTATATTGCGGCGTCTTCATTATCTCATCGATTGTAATGTCTGAATCTACTACTGCTGGCATAGTCTCGTAGCCTCTTTCACATAAAAAACATCAAGCATATAACCATCTAAATAACACTATACTATTATAATTTTATCATTATATTGTTTTATCAACAACCTGAATGAGATTTTTAATGTTTTATTTAGTTTTCATTAATAAACGTTTTTACATTTTATTAAGATTGTTTTTACATTTTGTAGTGTTGGATCAATTTCTCTCTTTACTACTGTTTTTAAGATCAAACATTTCCTTAATAGCTTTATCATAAGGTGGTCTTAGAACTCCGTATTCGGTAACTATACCTGCTATAAGTTCATTATCTGTTACATCAAAGGCAGGATTGTATACTTTAACATTTTCAGGAGCCATACGCTCTTTGTACCACATTTCGGTAACTTCTTCCGGTTTTCTCTGTTCAATATTTATATCATCACCGGTAGGTGTGTTTATATCTATTGTTGATGAAGGAGCACATACATAAAAAGGTACTCCATACCTTGCAGCTACAGTTGCCACAACACTGGTACCAATTTTATTGGCTGCATCACCATTGGCTGCAACTCGGTCACAACCCACAAAAACAGCATTTACAAGACCTTTTTTCATGACACTTGCAGACATATTGTCACAGATAAGTGTTACATCAACACCTGCTGACATAAGTTCAAATGCCGTAAGACGGGCACCCTGTAGGAGTGGTCTTGTTTCATCGGCAAAAACTTTAAAATCATATCCTCTTTCATGTCCAAGATAAATAGGCGCTGTGGCTGTTCCGTATTTACAGGTAGCAAGCTGTCCGGCATTACAATGGGTAAGGATTCCGTCACCTTTTTTTACAAGGGAAAGACCGTTCTCACCAATTAAACGGCAAACTTCTATGTCCTCAGCCTTAATTCTCTCA
>JAILBM010000419.1 GCA_024680925.1 Butyrivibrio sp. | reverse complement strand
TAGGAGATAATAATTGGCATCAGGTACAGTGTTCTATTGAGGGTTCAGATGCAAATAGCAATATTAAACATCTGTTAAATAAGGTTCTTCCTTATTCTGAAGATGAATCAGCCCAATATTCCGAATTAAGATTAGAAAGAGATAATGGTTTTTATAGTGTTTTGATAGATTCCCCGTAAGTCTTCAATCATGAGTACCTGACATCTAAAAACCCCGCATTGCTGCGGGGATTAGATATAGATTATACACTTTGAAAATTTAAGATTTTTTATACCTGCTAGGGCATTTCTTCTGAACATTTTTTGACCATGGCAAAAGATTATCCAGGTAAGCGAGATTCTTATCCTTCTTATGTTTCGGGAGCTCAGTCAGCAGCAATTCGAAATACTCATAAGTATTTAATCCGTTTGCCTTGGCTGTTTCAACCAGACTGAATATCATTGCACTTGCATTTGCTCCTTTGGAAGATTCAGACAGGACAAAGTTCTTTCTTGCGATTGTGAACGGCCTTATGGCCTGTTCGGCATAGTTGTTGTCCATTGTGATCTTGCCATCAGTAAGGAACACACGAAGATACTTCTCCTGGTTTATGCTGTAAGCGAGGGCTTTTCCGATGACACTGTTATGCGTAACCTGACTGTATTTTAGTTTTACCCACTCGAAATAAGCGTCTACCTTCTCTTTAAGGACATGCTGACGCTGTTTCTTACGGTCTGTGTTGGAAAGGTCATCAAAACCGTTATCGATATGCATCATCTCGGTTATCATCGAGTAGGCTTCCGCAGCTATTGAGCCTTTGGCAGCTTCGACTCCTACCGATTTGATGAAATCTGCATATGGTCGTCGGGCATGTATCTTATTCTAGTTCTGAGATAAGGCACATGAAGGGTAAGATTACTACGTAAAGTGATAAGAAAGGGTCTCGATTATTTTTTGGTGGCTCGCATCAAAAGGAGTAAACATGTTTTGCAAAAACTGTGGTGCAAAGATAAGTGATAATGCCAGATTCTGTCCTAAGTGCGGAACGGAACTAAAAAAGATAAATAGCGGTAATGCGTCAGACAATAAGGAGGATGATGATAGCTCAGTAGTAGAAAACAAAACTATCCTGGTAAAGTATATGATTGTCGGAGCAGTGGTCGTGCTTACCCTTATTTTTATTGTGGTGGTGATTGCAATTTTATCGGGCAGGTGGACAAATACTGATGCAGAGAACAGCGCTGATAATAATATTGTTGATGTAGAAAATGAAGGAATAATGGCGAGCAATAATGAGAACACAAGTAGTAACGAGACTTTGGATTCAGAGGAAAGTGAAGATGTTTCTGAATCGACACAGGATAGTGAAGCTGCTTTAGAATCCGGTACAGAAGATGCTGTCACAGAAGAGGAAGTCCAAAATGAAGAGAATAATCAGATATTGGATGAAAGTAACTGGAAGGATGAATATTTGAAGCAGATAGTTGGTTGGCATGATGCACACCAGGGAGATCAGGCTGAATCATATGTGCTTTTTTATTTAAACGATGATGATATACCTGAACTAATGATGACCTGTGAGAATAGTGCTTTCATTGGAGAGGATATTTATACTTTTGAAGAAGGTCGTGCCATTCATATAGATGCGTGCCTATTTAGTAAGAGTAAAACTGATGACTCTTACACTTTCACCTCTAAAATAGAGGATCAGTTCGTAGAAAGAAAAGGCTTATATTTTTGGTCCTGGGCAGGAAATGGAAGTCAGTATGATCAGGTCTATATTTATAGGAATAATCGACTTGAGCAGATTTATCAGCAGACGGTTTCTTTCATTTTGGTTGATGATGGGGTGGACCAGGTTGGAGAAAACTATACATTTGAATCAGATTTATTAAAAAAGGATGGCGAATCTGTAAGTGACAAAGCTGAGAGATATCTTGATTATGAAGCAATGGATGAAAGTGTTGATTATGATTTTTCTGATCTAAAAAAATCAAATAGTGAGAAGTTAGAAAAGGAGTATGGCTTTTCATCAGATGAAGTTAAAAATGTGTCGGACAATGCTTCTTATTCGTATCAGGAGATCAGGACACTTTTGGCAGAGATGGATGGGGATAACGATACCCCAAGTTTAGAATCCGAGGTAATTTCATCAGTTGTTAACGTTACAATTGAGGGTAAAACAGATGATGGTATTATGCAGTATTTTATAATACGGGGTCTTGATGACACTGGAAATACTGTATGGGAATATAAGACATCGGAATATCCCGGGGCAGAGCTTGACAGTACAAGTATGTGTTTATCAGGAGACTATGTTTACGTATTAGATGTAAATAAGTATATACGTCTTAATAAAAGTAGCGGAGAAGTAGTTGCGGAATCCGTATATGCAGCTGAGGATGATTCTGCATTTGGAGCTACTATGTATGTGGATGATGAGATGAATCTTTATGCGATAGGATTTTATTCAAATACGCTTTATAAAATCGACAAAGAAGCAAACCTTCTTTGGAAGCACGAGTTTAGTTATGATTTTTACTGGCCAGATGAAATAAAACTTAAAGATGGAAATGTTATTGTTACCTTTGATTGTGATTGTAATCCTGTGAACCTGTCCTGCAATGCAATTACCGGAGAGTAGCTAACTACATAAGTGGTAACAAAGCAATCGGAAACTGATCCCAGGGGATGGGTATTGTTGATATTGACAGTAAATTACAGTTCCAGTCGATTTAATACGTGCATCATAAGGAGAAGAAATGTATTGCAAAAACTGTGGCGCAAAGATAAGTGATAATGCCAGATTCTGTCCTAAGTGCGGAACGGAGCTAAAAAAGATAAACAGCGGTAATGCTTCAGACAAAAAAGTGGTTGATAATCACTCAGCAGCAGAAAACAGGACTATCCCGGTAAAGTATCTGATTGCCGGAGCAGTGTTTGTGCTTGCCATTATCTGCATTGTAGTTGTTATTGCTGTTAAGCATAATGGAAATGATGCGGAAAATAATGTAGAAAGCATTGCAGAAATAAGTGCCGATAATTATGAATATACAGAAATAGAAGCAAACGCTGATAATAGCGATCCTGCTG
>JAILBM010000406.1 GCA_024680925.1 Butyrivibrio sp. | reverse complement strand
ACATCCATGTAATCTGCTTCTGCTCGTGGATAAGCTGAACCGATCTTAATCTTAATATCTTCAGCTGTTCTCTCACCGATAAGGAGGTTATGTTTCTTTCTCATGTAACGAACGATAGCTTCATCAAAGTCATCTCCGGCTACCTTTACAGAAGTACTTACAACTGTACCGCAAAGAGAAATAACTGCAATATCAGATGTACCACCACCTATATCAACGATCATATTTCCACAAGGCTTTGTTATATCTATTCCGGCACCGATAGCAGCAGCTACAGGTTCCTCGATAATCTTAACATCACGTGCTCCGCACATTCTTGTAGCATCTTCAACAGCCTTTTTTTCTACCTCTGTTACTCCGGAAGGTACACAAACTGCTATAAGAGGCTTACGGAACATTGCTTTACGTCCGAGAGCTTTGTTGATGAAATGTCTCATCATCTGCTCTGTAACTTTATAATTTGAAATAACTCCCTGTCTTAAGGGTCTTATTGCTACTATATTGCCCGGTGTTCTACCAAGCATGAGTCTTGCATCTTCACCAATAGCCATGATCTTGTCATTATCAATATCATAAGCCACAACTGATGGTTCTTTTAATACGACTCCTCTTCCTCTGATATAAACAAGAATACTTGCTGTTCCTAAATCAATTCCTATATCTGCGTACTGCATATTACTGCGGTCCCCTTTCACTAAATAGCATTTATCTTAACGCATAATTACGGATAATAAACCTATTGTAATTCAACAATGCCATTATAAACCAAAGGAACGCAATTTTAAATATCTTAATAAAAATTTAAACAAGCATAAATATATTCTTTGAAATTATATCGGCAAAAAAAGAAGAAAATTTATAGATAAAATGAATTTTTTCAGATTTCCAGTGCAGGAATTATTTAAAAAATATATTCCCGCACTGATAGATTTACAGATTATTTGAGCATTCGTTTTATATATTCACCGGTATGAGACTCTTTTACCCCGGCAACCTGCTCAGGAGTGCCCTGGGCCACAACAGTTCCGCCCTTGGAGCCCCCCTCCGGACCCATGTCAATTATATAATCTCCGGTCTTAATAACATCAAGATTATGTTCAATAACAACTACAGTATTCCCGTTTTCCACAAGCTTATGCAAAATCTTAACAAGTTTTTGAACATCTGCAAAATGAAGACCTGTAGTAGGCTCATCGAGGATATATATGGTCTTACCTGTACTAAGCTTACTAAGCTCTGTAGCAAGCTTAATTCTCTGGGCTTCTCCTCCGGAAAGCTCTGTTGAAGGTTGTCCGAGTTTAACGTATCCAAGTCCTACATCATAAAGGGTCTGTATCTTGCGCTTTATTGAGGAAACATTTTCAAAAAATACCAAGGCTTCTTCAACAGTCATATCAAGAACATCATAAATGCTCTTTCCCTTATATTTAACTTCAAGGGTTTCATGATTGTATCTCTTACCGCCGCAAACTTCACATGGTACATAGACATCCGGCAAAAAATGCATCTCAATCTTTATAATACCGTCACCGCTGCAGGCTTCACATCTTCCGCCCTTAACATTAAAACTGAAACGCCCCTTGGCATATCCTCTTGCCTTTGCATCCGGTGTTCCGGCAAAAAGATCTCTTATCATATCAAAAACACCTGTGTAGGTGGCAGGATTTGATCTTGGAGTTCTGCCTATAGGTGACTGATCAATATCTATAACCTTATCTAGCTGTTCAATACCCTTTATGTCCTTGTGTTTTCCCGGTATGGTTCTTGCTCTGTTAAGCTCTTTTGCAAGATGCTTATATAAAATCTCATTAACCAGAGAACTCTTTCCTGAGCCTGATACACCGGTAACCACTGTCATAACTCCAAGCGGGAACTTAACATCTATATTTTTAAGATTATTTTCCTGAGCTCCTGTAACTTTAATCCATCCTGTAGGCTTTCTTCTCTTTCCTGGAACCTCAATCTTAAGTTTTCCCGATAAATACTGTCCTGTAATGGAATTTGGATTTTCCATTATCTCTTCTGCGGTTCCTGTAGCTACTATTTTTCCACCGTGAGCTCCGGCTCCCGGACCTACATCCACAATATAATCCGCAGCGCGCATGGTATCTTCATCATGCTCTACCACAATAAGAGTATTTCCCAAATCTCTTAAGTTTTTTAAAGTATTAAGAAGTTTGTCATTATCCCTCTGGTGAAGACCGATACTTGGTTCATCAAGAATATAACAAACTCCGCATAAGCCCGATCCGATCTGAGTTGCCAGTCTTATTCTCTGAGCTTCCCCTCCGGAAAGTGTTCCGGTGGCACGGGAAAGAGATAGGTAATCAAGGCCTACATCTATAAGGAATCCAACTCTTGCACGAATTTCCTTAAGAACCTGGGCTCCGATAAGCTCCTGTTGCTTGGAGAGTTTCATCTCTATAAGATATTTATGCAGATCATCTATGGACATAGAGGTGATCTCATATATATTTTTATCAGCTACGGTAACTGCCAGAGATTCCTTTTTAAGTCTTTGACCGCCACACTCTGCACAAGGAGTTATACGCATGAACTCTTCATACTCAGCCTTGGCATTTTCAGAAAAGGTTTCCTTATAGCGCTGTTCAACATTTTTTATAAGACCGTCAAATTTTATAGGATAATCGCCTTCTCCGCGCTGTCCCTTATAGTGAACATTAACCGTTTTATCAGCTCCATAAATAAGTATTTTCTTAACTTTATCAGAAAGCTTTTCATAAGGAGTATCAAGACTGAATTTATATTCCTTGGCCAAAGCCTTTAATGTGGCATTGGTAAAACTTCCCTCTTTATTGGAGCTCTGCCAGCCCATTACCACTATACAGCCATCGTTGATTGAAAGCTTTTTATCAGGGATCATAAGATCTTCGTCAAATTCCATCTTGTATCCCAGACCAAAGCATACAGGACATGCTCCGTAAGGATTATTGAAGGAAAAGCTTCTTGGTTCGATTTCAGGAATACTTATACCGCAATCAGGACAGGCAAAACTCTGACTAAAATTGATAGTATCACCATCTATAACGTCAACCATCAAAAGACCTTCTGCCATGGCAAGGGCATTTTCGATAGAATCTGTCAGACGTCTTCTCATGCCTTCCTTGTCTTCACGGATTACAAGTCTGTCTATGATTATTTCAATATTGTGCTTTATATTCTTATCAAGTTTTATTTCTTCAGATAGTTCATATTGATTGCCATCTATTCTGACTCTTACATAGCCGCCTTTTTTGGCTCTCTCAAGAACTTTAGCATGTTCACCTTTTCTGCCTCTTACCACAGGAGCAAGAATCTGGAACTTTGTTCCTTCCTCAAGAGATAGAATCTGATCCGCCATCTCATCTACGCTTTGCTTACGAATCTCACGTCCGCAATTCGGGCAGTGTGGAATACCAATTCTTGCATACAAAAGTCTGAAATGATCATAGATTTCAGTAACTGTACCAACTGTAGATCTCGGATTCCTGTTAGTGGATTTCTGATCGATTGAAATCGTAGGAGATAAACCTTCAATCTTCTCAACATCAGGCTTGTCCATCTGTCCAAGGAACATTCTTGCATAGGAAGATAAGGATTCCATATATCTTCTCTGACCTTCGGCAAAAATGGTATCGAAGGCAAGGGAGGATTTACCTGAGCCCGAAAGTCCCGTTAATACGGTAAGACTTCCTCTTGGAATGTCCACATCAACCCCTTTAAGGTTATGTTCATTTGCTCCTCTTACTCTTATATAATCATGAATATCCGAAGGCAGAATTCTCCTTGCAGATGTATTTATTTTAGTCATTCTTTCGTTATTTTCCGACATTTCTTCCTCCTGTATAGCCTGCAGCAATCTTTTAGGCAACTGTTTACTGCATGCTATAGACCTAAGTTAAGGTCATTAAGGCTTTTCTTAAGTTCTATCATCTGATCTCTTAAAGCTGCTGCCGCTTCAAAGTCAAGCTCTGCCGCTGCTTTCTTCATCTTCTTTTGTACCAGGGCAATGAACTTTTCAAGTTCATCTCTGCTCATAGATTCAGGATCCTTTTCGAACTTAACTTCTTCCTTTGGTACTTCCTTAGTAATACTTATAAGATCTCTTACTGCCTTTTTAATAGTTTGTGGTGTTATTCCATGCTCTTTGTTATATTTCTGCTGAATAGCGCGTCGTCTCTCGGTTTCATCGATGGCTTTTTTCATAGAATCCGTCATATTATCGGCATACATTATTACATGACCGTCCGCATTACGGGCAGCACGTCCTATGGTCTGAATAAGTGATGTCTCAGATCTTAAAAATCCTTCCTTATCAGCATCAATTATGGCAACAAGAGATATTTCAGGAATATCAAGACCTTCTCTTAAAAGGTTGATTCCCACAAGAACATCAAAAACATCAAGACGCATATCCCTTATTATTTCCGCCCTTTCCAGGGTGTCTATATCAGAATGAAGATACTTTACTCTGATACCTGCTTCTGCAAGGTATTCCGTAAGGTCCTCCGCCATTCTCTTTGTAAGAGTTGTTACCAGTACTTTATTTTTCTTATCTACTTCTGTTCTGATTTCACCAATAAGATCGTCAATCTGACCTTCCACAGGCCTTACCTCCACAGGAGGATCAAGAAGTCCTGTAGGTCTGATCACCTGCTCGGTACGCATAAGCTCATGTTCAACCTCATATTTTCCGGGAGTTGCTGAGCAAAAAAGCATTTGATCTATATGCGTTTCAAATTCCTCAAAATTAAGAGGTCTGTTATCAAGAGCAGATGGCAGTCTGAAGCCATAGTTTACCAGTGTCTCTTTTCTGGACCTGTCTCCATGATACATGGCACCTATCTGGGGAATTGTCATATGGGACTCATCTACAATGATAAGAAAATCGTTATCAAAGAAGTCAAGCAGTGTAAGTGGCGGCTCTCCGGGCTTCATAAAATTAAGATGTCTTGAATAGTTCTCAATTCCTGAGCAAAAGCCTGTTTCACGCATCATCTCCACATCGAAATTAGTTCTCTCAGATATTCGCTGGGCCTCAATGAGCTTATCTTCACCTTTGAAAAAGCGCACTCTGTCCTCTAATTCTTTTTCAATATTTTCGCAGGCCATATTTATTTTTTCCTGAGGTACTACGTAGTGGGATGCCGGATATATCATTATGTGAGTGAGATTATTTCTGACAACCCCTGTAAGAGGCTCTATCTCACTGATTCTGTCTATTTCATC
>JAILBM010000154.1 GCA_024680925.1 Butyrivibrio sp. | reverse complement strand
GCTGACCAAAAACGATTAGTTCTTACTATCATTTTTCTTATCAGTTTCGGCGTCCTTAATCCGATAATAGTCTTCCATATCAAGCGTAAACGTGACATGATCCTTTGCATTTCGAAGTCGTTCGAGCAAACAACAGGTTTCCACATGCACCGACATCGGAAACATATCGCAAGCTCGTATATGCTCCAGCTTATAGCCGCCATCGCACAGAATGCGAAGGTCTCTTGCAAGGGTTGCGCTGTCGCAGGAAACATATACAATACGCTTTGGTGCCATTTTGAGCATGGTTTCTAGGGCTGCAATGTCGCAGCCTTTTCGTGGAGGATCAATACAGATAACATCTGCGTAGATGCCTTCATCCTTATATTTTTGAGGAAGTACTTCTTCAGCTTTTCCTACATAAAATTCTGCATTTGTAATACCATTTTGAGCTGCGTTCTTTTTGGCATCATCTATAGCCTGAGGTATTATTTCAACTCCGTATACTTTTCCTGCTTTCTTAGACATAGACAAAGTTATAGTACCTATTCCGCAATAAAGATCCCAGACAGTTTCATTTCCTATAAGCTGAGCATATTCAATAGCTTGATTATAGAGCTTTGTTGTCTGAACAGGATTAACCTGATAGAAGGACAATGGAGATATATTAAATTCAAGTCCGCATAGAGTATCCTTTATGGTATCCTGTCCCCAGATTGTGTGTACTTCCGTGCCCATAATAACATTTGTTTTTTCAGTATTTATATCAACAGAAATACTGGTCATTCCTTTTACTTTAGAGAGCTTTTTAATAAGCTCTGCCTGGGCTGGCAGATATTCCTTCACTGCCTTTTGGGCATTTACTTTAAGATTGATAATGATGCACACCATTATCTCACCACTGGTAAAACCTTTTCTTATAAGAATATGTCTTACAAGGCCTTTTCCTGACTCTTCATCATAGGCAGTTACCTTATTTTCTTCCATATATGAAATTATAAGTTCAAGAATTTCCTTATTTTCCTTAACGCCTATCTTACAATCTGTATTTGCAATGATGTTATGAGAATGGCCCGCATAAAAACCGGTTATTATCTTACCGTTTTTATCCCTGCCCACAGGGAACTGAGCTTTATTTCTATATTCATAAGGGTTATCCATTCCAATAATAGGCTCCATGATAGAGTCTATTTCTTCAAGATCAAACCCACCAATACGAACTATATTGTTTCTGACTTTATCCTGTTTAAACTGAAGCTGCTTTTCATAGGACATGAATTGAAGCTGACAGCCACCGCACTGTCTTGCAATTTTGCAGGCAGGTTCAACTCTGTATTTTGATGGAGAGGTTACTTCCTCAAGATGAGCATAGGCATAGTTTTTCTTAGCCTTCATTATTTTGGCCTTAACCATATCACCTATTACGGCATCCTTTATAAAAAGGGTATAGCCATCAATCTTGCCTATACCCTCCCCATCATCTCCTATATCTGTTATCTCTACTTCGACAACGTCGTTTTTTTCAAATCTTTTAATATCATCTTTTATTTTTGCCATTTATATTTCCTACCATCTTTTTAGAAGCTCAATTTTCCTTTTTCCAGTGCAATCTGTGAAGTTCCCCTTCTTCCTCAAGGCCCGGAAAACCATTTTGTCTTAAAGCCTCATACAAAACAACTGCTACTGAATTAGATAGATTTAATGATCTTATATCTCCTCCCATAGGAATTCTAATACAGGTTTCTTCATAATCTACAAGTATTTCCTCCGGAATTCCGGCACTTTCTTTGCCAAACATAATATAATCATCAGGTCCAAACTGAACATCTGCATAGGACTTATGTGCTTTTGTGGTAGCCATCCATATTTTGGCTCCCGGATGCTTTTCCTTAAATTCCTCAAAATTCATATATCTTCCAAGCTGCAGTTTGTCCCAATAATCCATTCCTGCTCTTCTGATTTCTTTACCGTTTAAATGAAATCCCAAAGGTTCTATCAAATCTAGTGTTGTTCCTGTTGCCACGCAGGTTCTTCCTATATTTCCTGTATTCTGTGGAATTTCAGGCTGATGTAAAATAACATGCATTATCTTTCTCCAAATATTTCTTTATCTATTACTCTGATTTTATCATGTACAAGGACCGGTCCTTTTATTCTTCATCGTCCATTGTTTCAGACTTTGGCAGTGAAAAAATAAATTCCGTTCCGACTCCGACCGTACTTATAACATTAATATTTTCTCCATGGGCTTTAATTATTTCTTTTACAATTGATAATCCAAGTCCGGTACCTTTTTTATCCTTTCCTCTTGAAAGGTCAGATTTATAAAATCTATCCCAGATCATTTTCTGATCTTCCTTTGGAATTCCGATACCACTATCTTTTACGGATACAAATACTTTGTTTTTCTTCTCGGTTGTTTCTATCTTGATAATAGAATCATTATGGCTGAACTTAATGGCATTATCGATCAAATTATATAACACCTGTTGTATTTTGCTCATATCGCCATTAACTATCATTTTATCATCTGTAAGAACAAGTTCGATAGCAAGCATCTTAGCTTTGCAGGTTCCTTCGAAGGATGCAGCGGTATTTCTTATAACCTGATTTATATCAAAATCTGTTTTTTCAAGAAGCATTCCACGGGCATTGAGATTATTAAGTGTGAGAAGTCCGTTAGTCAGCTTCGTAAGTCTGTCTGTTTCGTTAATTACAATTGTAAGATACTTTTCATGAAGTTCCGGAGGAATTGTTCCATCCAGCATGGCTTCAAGATAACCTCGTATTGAAGTCAGTGGAGATCTGAAATCATGTGACACATTTGCTATAAATTTTTTCTGATCATCCTCCTGTCTTGCAATTTCACCTGCCATATATGAAAGGGAAGCTGCAAGATATCCCATTTCATCCTCACTTTCCACATTGAGCTCATAGGACATATTTCCGGCCGCAAACTGTTCGGTTGCAGTTGTTATCTTTTTTAGAGGAATATATACCATTTCTGTAAAAAAGATAAGAATTATAAGCGAAAGCAAGAAGATAATAATAAGCATTATATAGGATATATTAAGCAGTTCATTTGATTCATTTTGTATATTGCTTATGGGCATATGTATAACCACATATCCCTGAACCTTATAATTGGCGGTTATTGGAGCAAGTACACTTATCATTTCCTGATTGAAGGAACCAAAAAAATCACCTGTAACGTAATAAGTTCCTGCTGAGATAGTAGGATCAAAGCCTTCAACTATAACCTCGGTATCTATATTTAATTCTCTGGATGAATCAAGTACCAATCGTCCTGAAGGGTTGATAATCCATATGACTGCACCATCCATATATTTGGATAGTGCAAGTATTTGCTTTCTAACTGTTTCCAGTGAAGTTTCTGCATTATAAAGATCGGCAGCATAGGTATTAGCTATCTGTGTAGCTTCTGCATAGAGGTTTTCAGCCTTATCCCTTCTGCAATGCTCAAAGGTCATATTTGAAACAAAGGTAGCAACTACAATAAATCCAAATATTCCAAAAAGCAGATAACCCACAAGAAACTTAAGATATAAAGTTCTCCTCATTATTTCTTCCTACATTGTTATATTAAATAATAACTATTATTATTTTATGCCTTGCTCTCGAATTTGTAACCAATTCCCCAAATGGTGGCAATACCCCATTTTTCATGGTCTTTAATCTTTTCTCTAAGCCTCTTGATATGAACATCAACTGTTCTTGTATCTCCTACATATTCATATCCCCATATCTGGTCAAGAAGTTGTTCTCTTGTATATACATGGTTTGGAGATGAAGCAAGGAAATATAAAAGCTCCAGCTCTTTTGGCGGCATATCAACACGACTTCCCATATAAGTTACTGAATAATTTGTCATGTTTATTTCCAGATCAGGATATCTTACTACCTTTTCATCACTTATTTCAGGCTCTGCTACCGCAGGCTTATATCTGCGAAGTACTGCCTTTACTCTTGCAACCAGCTCCTTTGAATCAAAAGGCTTTTCCATATAGTCATCGGCACCCATCTCAAGACCAAGTACCTTATCAAAGACTTCACCCTTTGCTGACAGCATTATTATAGGAGTCTGAGACTTTGCCCTTACTTCACGGCACACTTCATAACCATCAATACCTGGAAGCATTAAATCCAGCAAAATAAGATTTGGCTCAAAAGTATCCACTGCTCCAATTGCGGACTCACCATCATTGCAGATCATTGTTTCAAAGCATTCTTTAACCAGGTACAATGATATAAGCTCTGCAATGTTATTATCATCATCCACTATTAAAATTTTTTGTTTACTGACCATCTATTCCCCTCCGAATTAACAGATTATAAATATCATCCGATTTTAAATTATTTAACAAAAGTAACTATCGTTACTCCTGAATCACCTTCTCCAAATTCTCCAAGCTTGTATGATTTCACATAAGGAACACTTTTTAGATAATCATGGACTGCTTTCCTTAATATTCCGGATCCTTTACCATGTACAATTCTTACACTTGGAAGATGTGATATATATGCCTGATCAAGGTAATGATCAAGCTCTGCAATGGCATCTGCACTGTTCATACCGATAAGTTTAAGTTCGGTTCTAATATTTGATGAACGTGACAAATCCATTTTGTGGGATCCGCCGCTTCCACTTCCTGCACCGTAAAATTTCTTCATGGCAGTTTTGCCGTCTTCATCTTTAATAAGCACAAGATCATTTATATTGACTTTGGATCTGATAATACCGCATTGTACAAATAAATTTCCATCCTTATCAGGCTTACTGCTGACTGTACC
>JAILBM010000380.1 GCA_024680925.1 Butyrivibrio sp. | reverse complement strand
CGTTTTTTATATCATAGGAAAGCAATTTCCTATGATATAAAAAACAGAGCATGAGATATCCCTTATAAATCAAAGGATATTCCCAGCTCTGTACCAGATATTGTTCTATATAATATTAGTTATTGCATTTTAAATAAGCTTAGTTGCTACATTTTTAAGGCATCCATCTTCAAACGGACTATTGAGTCCAACCTGTGGAAGAAGTCCTGTGAAGAAGTCTGATGCAGAAAGTCTGCAAAGCTTTAAGTAGCTCTCCCAGGCTCCCTTATAATCCTTGTCCATCCATACCTTGTACTGAAGAGCATTTGTCTGAGCAATGGCATAATCAATATAGTAAAGTGGGCGATCATAAATATGGTGCTGTTTCTGCCAGAAGCCGCCCTGCTCAAAATATTCATTTCCTGAATAATCAAGATGAGGCTTGTACTGGCGCTCCAAGTCTCTCCAGGCTTCGTTACGCTGTTTTGGAGAAAGACCAGGATTGGCATATACAATATCCTGGAACTCATCTACCATTGTTCCATAAGGAATAAATGCAGCGCTATCTTCAAGATGCATGTCTACATAATCTTTTGCTCTGTCTCCGAAGAACAGGTTCATCCATGGTTCTGTGAAGAATTCCATAGACATGGAGTGAGTTTCTGCTGTTTCCATAGTAATATCTGAATGCTCCTGGATAGGATCCTGGGCTGCAATAAAGCCCTGGAATGCATGTCCGCACTCATGAGTAATAACATCTGCATCTCCGCTGGTGCCATTGAAGTTGGCAAAGATAAATGGTGACTTGTAATCAGGAAGGTATGTCATATATCCACCTGTCTTTTTGGTCTTTCTACCAAGGACATCAAAAAGATCATTGTCGCACATGAAGTTCATAAACTCACCTGTCTCAGGTGAGAGCTCATTGTACATCTTTCTGCCGGCTTCAAGAATCTGCTGTGGAGTTCCTACAGGAGCAGGATTACCATTTGTGAAGTAAACGCCTTCATCTTCAAAATGAAGCTTTGAGAGGCCAAGACGCTGTCTTCTTCTGTCATGAAGCTTTTCTGCCAGTGGAACGAAGTCTTTTTTGACCTGTGCTCTGAATGAAGCTACGTCGTTTCTGTCATAGCAGTTACGGTTCATGCGGGCATAACCCAGTGGAAGGTAATTGTCATAGCCAAGCTTATTGGCCTGGGCAGTACGATTTTTAACAAGCTTGTCATAGATGTCATCAAGCTCTTCTTTATTTTTTTCAAAAAACTCTGTGTATTTCTTGTAGGCTTCAATACGGACATTTCTGTCGCTGTTATGAAGATATGGGTTCATAAGGGAAAGGTTAAGCTCTTCACCGTTAAAATCAATCTTGGCTGTAGCAAGGAGCTTGTTGTACTGACTGGTTAACTGGTTTTCTTCCTGCATAAGAGGAACGATTTTCTCATCAACTGATTTCATTCCAAGTTCGATATTCTTAAATGCAACAGGTCCTATTTTCTCCTCAAGATATGCTCTGTATGGAGAGTTATAGAGTTTTTTCTGATAGGATATTAAGAGATTTGAGAAAACAGGCATTTTCTCATCATAGTAATCTGACTCTTTACTGTAGAACTCATCTGTCATATCAATATCATGACGAATCTCTGCAATTGTCATGTTTGTTGATGCATGATTTGTAAGTTCGTAGAATTTCTTGTGTACTTCAAACTGTTCCTCGCCGGATTTGGCATTGTCAAGGGCTTCCTCAAGCTGTTTGAACTCCTCTGCAACCTTATCCATGTCCACGCGAGTATATGGCATTTCATTAAATTTCATAATTGTCTTTGTTTCCAGTCTTAGCTTTTATCTGGATATTTCCTTTCTGAATATTTTAATGGATTATTGACATAGAATGGCAAAAATCCATGACCGATTTAATTATTTAAAGCTTTAAATCATTGGTAAGATATTATAATACATCAATAAAGTTATATTTTCTATAGTTTTAGGTTAACAAAACCCTATATTTTGTACAATATAAAAGATGTGGCCGGTATTGATAGCCACATCTTTATAGCTTATAAAATATCAATATATTCTCCTGCCAGAGCTTTATTCATGCTGCGTACCGCACAGAATTTACCGCACATACTGCAGGTGTCGCTATGATCATCCTCTGGAGCACGGCTGTCTCTTATGGCTTTGGCAGTTTCAGGGTCAAGAGCCTCAAGCCACTGAGCATCCCAGTCAAGTTTTCTTCTAGCCCCGGCCATTCTGTCATCCTGATCTCTTGCTCCAGGAATTTTCTTTGCAATATCAGCTGCATGGGCTGCAATTTTACTTGCGATTATTCCCTGATGTACGTCCTCAAGGTTTGGAAGAGCCAGATGTTCTGCCGGTGTAACATAGCACAAAAATGCTGCTCCGGAAGCTGCAGCTATGGCTCCGCCGATTGCTGCTGTGATATGATCGTAGCCAGGAGCTATATCTGTAACAAGAGGTCCCAGTACATAGAAAGGTGCGCCCTTACAGATTGTCTGCTGCACTTTCATATTAGCTTCAATCTGATCCATTGGCACATGGCCAGGTCCTTCTACCATTACCTGTACATCTTTTGCCCAGGCTCTTTCTGTAAGTTCTCCAAGGCGAATGAGCTCTTCTATCTGGCATCTGTCTGTGGCGTCTTTAAGGCAGCCTGGTCTGCAGGCATCACCAAGACTTACTGTAACGTCATATTCTCTGCAGATATCGAGGATTTCATCATAGTATTCATAGAATGGGTTTTCATTTCCTGTCATAGCCATCCATGCAAATACAAGGCTTCCGCCTCTACTTACGATATTCATTTCTCTGTTGCCATTTTGAATCTGCTTAATTGTATTTCTGCTTATGCCGCAATGAAGTGTTACAAAGTCAACACCGTCTTTGGCATGAAGTCTTACCACATCAATGAAATCTTTGGCAGTAAGTGTTGCCAGGTCTCTCTGATAATGAATTACAGAATCGTAAATAGGAACGGTTCCAATCATGGCCGGGCATTCGCTACAGAGCTTTTGTCTAAAAGGCTGTGTATCGCCATGGCTTGAAAGATCCATGATAGCTTCAGCTCCCATATTTACAGCGCTCATAACCTTCTGCATCTCTATGTTTATGTCTTTGCAGTCTCTGCTGACACCAAGATTTACGTTGATTTTGGTCTTGAGCATGCTTCCAATTCCGTTTGGGTCAAGGCCTTTATGATTTGGGTTTGCCGGGATTACTACTTTTCCCTCAGCTACCATCTGCTGTATGAAAGCTACGTCCCTTCCTTCTTTTTTTGCTACAATCTCCATTTCAGGAGTTACTATTCCTTTTCTTGCAGCTTCCATCTGAGTGTAATACATTTTTTCCATTTAAACTTTTTCCTTTTCTGTTATTTATAATCTGTTATTTATCAGTATCTTCAAATATATGCCAAAGAGGTCCGTGGCCTTTTCCAAGGTCAAGGTTTTGATTTATTGATTTTGTAAGGTAGTTTTTGGCCTTTTGTATACTTATCTCAAGGTCATATCCAAGAGCCAGGTAAGAGGCGATGGCACTGGAGAGGGTACATCCTGTACCATGGGTATTGGTATTATCAGACCTTTCTGTTTCAAACCATGTGCAGCGGTCATCCCGGGTATAGAGAACGTCCGATGACAGACCTGCTTCAGTTAAATGGCCACCTTTTATAAGAACTGCACAGTTATAGACCTTTGAAAGAATCCGGGCTGCTTTTTCCATATCTTCTTTATTTGTTATGGTCATTTCACCGCATCCTTTATTTTCATATTCTCCGGCTTTTTCCAAAAGAACCTTAGCTTCCGGAATATTTGGAGTTATTACCGTTGCCAGGGGCATGAGCTTTTGACAGATTGTCTCCACCTCATCCTCTTCCATAAGCCTTGCTCCGCTGGTTGCAACCATCACAGGATCAAGAACAATATTTTTTGCCCTATACTCCTCAAGCTTTTGGGCAATGACTTCTGCAAGTTCTTTATTAAATGTCATTCCAATCTTTACGGCATCGGGAAAAATATCTGTAAATACCATATCCAGCTGATCTGCAAGAATGTTTGCAGGCATTTGCAGGATACTTTTTACCCCTGTGGTATTCTGAGCTGTGATTGCCGTAACAGCGCTCATGGCATATACTCCGCATCCATGCATTGTCTTTATATCTGCCTGGATTCCTGCTCCGCCGCTGCTATCACTTCCTGCTATGGTAAGTGCTGTTTTTTTCTTCATCCTGCAACCTTCTTTTCCTGTTTTTCATTAAGCATATCCTGAAGCTTTTCCATAACATGCTTTTGGCGAAGGATTGTTATGAAAACCGCTGCTATGATTGTTCCCCCAACAGTACTTACAAGGAAAGGAACAACATATACAAACAATGCAACCTCTTTGCCCATGATAAAAGAGGCAACGGGGAATGCCAAAACCGCACCTAAAATCCCTGTACCGATGATCTCTGCTACATAAGTAAGGCTAAGCTTCCCCGTATAGTGATAGATAATGCCGCAGCAAAGGGCGCCTGCCATACTTCCTGGAAATGCAAGAAGTGTTCCTGTTCCAAGCAGATTTCTTATAAGGGATGTGCAAAAAGCTATCCCCACTCCGTACCAGGGTCCAAGAAAAACTGCAGAAAGAACATTTACCATGTGCTGGATGGGGAAGCATTTTGACCCTCCTACAGGAATGGAAAATGTTGACAATACTACTGCAAGTGCCACAAACATTCCTGATAGGACAAGCTTTTTAACTCCTACCTTTTTCATTTACAAAAATTCCTCCTTTGACTTTTCCATAAGTCGTTTAGTATCTTCTTTTATATTTAAAGCACCAAAGATGCTTGATATCACAGCTATTCCCGCAATTCCGCTGCCTTTAAGCTTATGGGCATTGTCAAATGTGATCCCACCAATTGCCACCACAGGGATCTTTACTGCTTTTGTGATTGCTTTATAGGTTTCAAGGTCCGTTAATGGCTTTGCGTCTTTTTTGGTGGTAGAGCCAAAGGCCGCACCTACTCCAAGGTAATCTGCTCCATCTGCTTCTGCCTTAAGGGCTTCCTCCAGATTGTGGGCTGTGGCTCCTATTATCGCCTTTTCTCCAAGAATACCCCTTGCCTTTGCTATTGCTTCATCCTCCTGTCCAAGATGCACTCCGGCTGCCCCGCAGGCTTTGCAAACTTCAGCATCATCGTTGATGATAAGTGGTATTTGAAAACTGTCGCATACTTTTTTTATTTTTATTGCCCTTTGAATATATTCTTCTTGCGATATATTTTTTTCCCTGAGCTGCAGCATTGTAATGCCGCCAAGAATCGCCTTATATACTGCATCCTCAAGTTCTTCATTTTCTTTAAGCCAGCTTCTGTCGGTAACTGCATAGAGAAGAAGGTCGGTGCTATTAAATTTATGTCTCTGACTTTCTCCCGCAAGGCTCAGTTCATCTATCAAAGCATTTTTGTAGCTCATGGTCCCAGGTCTTTTCCTGCCAAGGCAAAATAGTTCTGCTTTTCTTGCGCAGCTTTCATATAGATTTATGCCCTGTCTTACGGCATCTATGTATTTACTTTTGCTAATTTTTGCTGCACCCAAAAAGGCTCCAAGCAGTGCTGTCATCATGCATCCGGCTCCGGTAAATCGCTTTTGCAGACAGCTTCCTCCGGGCAGTTCTTCAAAAACATTATCAGGAGCGCTTCCTAAAGTTACCTGCTGCCCCGTAACAACTACTATGGTTTCAAGCTTTTTGGATAGCGCCTTTATTTCCTCCATGGAAAGCTTAGTTCCTGCATCTTCAACCCCTGTAGAAAAAATTTCATTTCTTTTTTCCTCTATTTCAAAGATTTCACACAGGGCCTTTATTTCTGTTGCATTTCCCCTTATGCAGGTTGTTTTTACTCTTTGAAGAAGTTCTTTGTGAAGATTCATTCTAAAATCTGTGGCTCCTGCACCTACAGGGTCTATTATTATGGGAATTCCAAGGCTATTGGCTTTTTCTCCCGAAGCTATAAAGGTTTCAAGTCTCTCAGAGGAAGGTGTTCCTGTGTTTATGACAAGTGCGTCACAGTTTTGGGTGATTTGAGCTGCCTCTTCTATACTGTCACCACCGATGGCGGTGCCTCCCACTGCCAGAACGGCATTTACAGCATCTGTAGCTGTAATGTAATTGGATATAATATGAATTTGTGGATGATCATTTCCAAGAAATGTGGTCATAATTGTCATGATAATGACTTGAGATGAGGTTACTGATCATATAATGCAGATTTATCCGATCAGATTTTGGTGTCCTTAAATGTAAGTGATATTGCAGAACAAAGAATGTCGCTTGCGACATTCTCGCGCCGAGCGCGGTTGCATTTATGCAACATTTACCTATCGCGCGAGTGCGCATCCTTAGCGGAGCTTTTTTTATATCATAGGAAAGCAATTTCCTATGATATAAAAAAAGCGCCATCTGTTCAGATGACGCTAAAGTAACGATTATATACAAATAGTTAACTTTGGTGCAGACCATGTTATATCTATCTGTCGACGATTCCTACGTTGGCATTATCCAAATCAGGTTTAGGGTCGTGCAAGCTTGCACCTCTCAGCCATTATCAGCTCCCCTTGTCTGTTATTTAATTATTGTGTAATCCGTAAAACTGCTACGTCCCACAATATAACATGGATTTATAAGTTATACAAGTGATTTTGCTTAAAAATCCCAAAATATCTATGGTGGTTTATTCACTAAAGCTGTAATCCGCATCCAGAAAGGCATTTACATTTAATTCAGGATAAATATCGTGTACCTCCCGGGCTATATGGTCACAGATCTGAGCTCTGTTTTTTGCATCAAAGTCAACGATAATATCAAACTGAACATCGTTACCCTTCAGATAAAAACCATGAAGCTGCAATACATGTTCGTGGCTTAAGGCAATTTTAGTAATTTCTTCTCTAAGTTTCATAGCCTTTTCGTTTCCGGTGTTCATGGAATATATTCCGATAGCGGTAAGCATTACACCGTGTTTATTGAATACATCAATGGTGATGCGCCTTATGAGATTACTGATTTCGGATGCTACCATGGTGTCGTCAACCTCAATATGAAGAGAGCCGTTTACTCTGTTTGGGCCATAATCATGAAATACAGCATCATACACTCCGTGTACCTCCGGATAGGATTCAACTGTTTCTATAACTGCTTTAGTTATGGCAGAACTTACACGCTCTCCCATGATTTCAGAGATAGTGACAGATTCCATTTCAATGCCTGTTTTGATGATCAGGATTGAAATTACTGCTCCAAGATAGGGTTCTAAAGATATATCCGTAAATATGAATATAAGAGCGGCAATAATGGTGGAGGTTGAAACAAGAGCATCCATTAAAGCATCTTTGCCGGAATTGACAAGGGTTTCGGAATTCACTTTTTTGCCTACTGCCGTAGTGTATTTTCCCAGAAAAATTTTAACCAGTACACAGATTCCGATTATTATAAGGGGAAGTGGTGAATATTCCGGTGTTCTTGGATTAACTATATTCTGAACGGCTTCTATAAAGGACGAAAGACCTGCTGTGAGAACCAAAGCCGCCAGAATCATGGCACTGAGGTATTCTATTCTGCCATGTCCCCAGGGATGCTCTTTGTCAGGCTTTTTCTCAGCAAGCTTTGTTCCCACTATGGTAATTATTGAAGATCCTGCATCGGTAATATTATTAACCGCATCCAGAGTTATGGCGATGGACTGGGTTGATACTCCTATTACAGCTTTAAATAAAGCCAGGAAAACATTGGCGGTAATTCCAATGATACCTGTCTTTACAATCTCTTTGTTTCGCCGTGATATATTGTCAATTATTTCTGTTTTTCCCTTTTGTATGCTCCCCTGTACTTTATCCATGATTTTCCCCTCGTTTATATAAGTACCTTATTTAAACCATCTTATACCATTATACATTAAAATAGTATTTTTGAACCAGGGGTGCCAGGTTTCATGGCTCATTTTATGATTCTTTTTCTGACAAACAAAAGACATCCAAAACAAAGAACAATCTGCAATACTGTGGAGCATGGGGTTGCCAGTCCTATATGGAATAGTGACACCGGCTCCCATTTGCTCATGATAAAGGATACTGGTACTCTTACCAGAAAGGCTCCTATAATTCCCTGAGCCATTACGAAGGTTGTATATCCCATTCCATTGAAAAATCCCACAAAGCAGAATAAAAAGCATGTCAATAGGCAGTCTATAGCATAGGCTTTAAGGTAGTCGGCAGATGCCAGTATAACAGCATTGTCGTTGGAGAATATGCCTGATAATATATCTCCATGGAAAAACGCCAGATAAAACATTAAAACGCCAAACATAAATGATATGGAAACGGCTGATTTAAATCCTTTCAGGGCTCTGTCCATTTTGCCAGCTCCTCTGTTCTGGGCAACAAAAGCAGACATTGACTGCATAAATGCTGCCGGCACCAGCATTATGAATGCGCATACCTTTTCTGCAACGCCTACTCCTGCAGATTCTGTAAGGCCTATGGCGTTTACTATTGCAAGGATAACCAAAAATGATATGCCAACAAGTAGGTCCTGCAGAGCAATTGGTGTGCCCAGCATCAGAATCTTTTTTATAATACTGCTATCCCACCTGATCATTTTAGTGTTTAGGGTAAATGGCAGTGTTTTTCTTGATATCAGGGCGCATGAAATAATAACACTTATAAGCTGCGCCCCTACTGTGGCAATGGCTGCTCCTACTGTTCCAAGGTTAAATCCGGCAACTAAGATAAGGTCTCCAATGATGTTACATATGCAGGCTATAAGTACTGTAACCAGTGGTGTGTTGGAGTCTCCTATGCCTCTAAAGACGCCGCCTATAAGGTTATAGGATATTATGACAATTGCACCTGCACCGCAGATTCTTATGTATTTTGTAGTAAGGTCAAAGGCTTCTGTAGGTGCATGCATTGTTGTTGCAAGCTGTGGTGACAGCACAGGTATAAGTATTGTCAGGATGATGCCTATTGACATGAACATAATAAGGCCGCTGCCAATTATTGCTCCGCCTTCGCCGGCTTTTTTCTCTCCAATCTTCTGTCCAAGGATAATAGTCATGCCCATGCACAGGCTGCTGATGAGGTTTGTTATGGTCATCATTATCTGAGAGCCTGTGGATACCGCAGATACATCGGCGGAGCTTGCAAATTTACCTACTATCATCAGGTCCACTGCTCCGTACATCGCCTGCAAAAAAAGTGCCAAAAGAACCGGTCCTGCAAATTTTAATAGTGGTGCTACTATTTTGCCTGTTGTAAAATCAATTCTTTTTTCCATTGTCTTTTTACTTCCTTTCTGACTAATAAAAAAAGCCGGATAAGTATTTGGCTTTTCAACCAAACATCTTATCCAGCTTGTTATTTCTAAACGAATAACTCACCCTCCGATGAACAAGGCTATGTTATCAGCTTATATTTTAATTGTCAACTTCTGATTTTTTAAGGTATATTTCATGCAGTCAACTTATTGATTTCAATAAATTTTGATCTGTTATCAGTTTTCGATTTTTTCAAAGGCAAGTCTTGGGTCATTGTCCTCATATACAAATATGGTGCCGCAGTGTGTAAATCCAAGCTTAGTCAGCATGTTCTGCATAACATAATTGTCGCTATGGGTATCTATTCTAAGGTGCCTGCATTTATCAAGGGCCCATTTTATGCAGAATGACCCGATTCCCTTTTGTGAGCCGTCGGATGCTATTCTATGAACCACTCCGTAGTTGTTGTCGCCAATCCACTGTCCATCTTCAATATTCAGATAGGTTGGCTCTACGTCTATACCATGATTGTAAAAAAATGTACCAACTATTTGTTCGTCGTCGTTAAGGCATACGTAGCTTTTGCCTTCTTCAATGTCGTTTTGTATAAGGCTTTTAGGCGGCCAGTTCTTTACTCCCCATTGATTTGGATTGCCGTGCTCTGCCATAAATTTACGGGCATATGCATATATATCCATTACTCTGTCTATGTCTTTTTCGGTGGTTTTTCTGATTTTCATTTCTTACTTTTGCTTTTCTTATTATATTTTCTTAAACTTTTTGCCGGTAGTTGCTCCGCCATCTGCAAGTATATCTACACCTGCAAGATATCCGTTTCTTTCATCAGCGACTGTTGCAATTGCATATCCAAGTTCATCAGGATCTCCCATGCGGTTTTCTGCAGTATATTTAAGCATTGAGCCGCCTTCAGATGCTTCCTTGTTGCCCATGTCAGTTGCGATTAGTCCCGGACTGAGAGAACATACTCTTATCCCGCGCATTCCATATTCAAATGCACATTTAGAAGCATACCATACAACAAAGTTTTTGGATAGTGCATAGGCAAATCCGGATCTTTCATATTCGCCTTTAGGCAGGTTACTCTTTTTGATGTGTTTTTTGAGAAATAGTTCTTCATCTGTTTCTGCAAGGGCATAGGCTTTGTAATTGATCAGAAATTTAGGCAGTACATATGCAGAATTGGATGATATATCTACAATGACACTGCCTTTTTTCATAAGCTTTGAAAATTCCTGATTTACATACACTGTTCCAAGGGCATTTACTCTTAAGAGCTGCTCTGGCTTGGCCATTGCAGGGGATAGACCTGCTGCATTTATTACGTTGGTTATCGTTCCCTTTGTTGCGGCAAATTCTGCAAGGGCTCTTACGCTTTGTCTATCTGATGTATCACAGGTGTGAGCATAGGCTTCAAAGCCTTTTTCTTCAAGGGTCTTAACTGCTGCCTCCAGCTTATTCATTCGCCTTCCGGATACAATGATTATTTTATCTTTATCCATGAAGGTTGCTGCAGATAGTCCCATTCCACTTCCGCCACCGGTAATTACGCATACTCTCTTTTCTTTTTGTACTGATTTATCCATATATTCTCCTTTGATGCAGATGTTTATAAATTACTTTTTTAGATTGTAGTTTATAAATATCACAGAAAGGTAAAATATAAGTAAATTCATTATTTAGTCATTAAACCAGCTTTTTACCGTGGCAATTTCCTGTATGTAGCCCTCGTCTTCGTTTGGAGTTTCAAGAATAAAAGGCTTATTTTCAAATGCAGGGTGCATTGCTATTTTTTTCATAGCCTGCATTCCAATCATTCCCTGTCCCAGTTTTTCGTGACGGTCTTTTCCGGCTCCGCAGATGTTTTTACTATCATTGAAATGCAGGGCCTTTAGCCTGTCTAACCCGATGATTTTATCGAATTTTTGAATTACGCCTTCCAGGTCATTGACAATATCGTATCCTGCATCCCAGACGTGGCAGGTATCTAAGCATACTCCAAGTTTATCATTACAATCCACCAGATCTATTATCTTTTTTAACTCTTCAAAGTTTCTTCCAACTTCTGATCCTTTTCCTGCCATGGTCTCAAGAAGCACTGTGGTATGCATATCCGGCCAAAGGGCTTTATTTAATCCTTCTGCTATCTGCTCTATTCCTGTATCTGCGCCTTGTCCTGTATGTGAGCCTGGATGGAAGTTATAGTACTGGTCAGGAATTGCTTCCATTTTTTCTAAATCCTTCTGGAGCATTTCAAGGCCGTTTTTTCTTGTATCCGGATTGGCAGAGCAGAGATTCATTGTGTAACTGCCATGAGCTACAAGCTTGCCAAATTTCTTTTTGTCAAGAAGCTCTGATAGTGCCCTGACATCGTCAGGGTCTATGTCCTTGGACTTGCCTCCCCTGGGGTTTCTGGTGAACCAGGCAAAGGTGTTTCCTCCAAATTCTGTCATTTTGCGGCCCATGGCCTCGTATCCGTTTGTTACTGATAAATGGCAACCAATATATATCATTTTACTCAACTTTCTTTTAATAATTGTCTTATTTGATTTGCATTAGAGACAGGTATGTCCTTTAGGTTTTTAGGTATCAGCAGGGTGATTTCAATGTGTATACTACGCTTTCCTCTGATTCCTTTGTCGATCCTTGTTATGGTAGCTTTTGCCTCTACCTGCGGGTCTTCCAAGAGGGGCAGCACGACGTAATATAGCTCGTCTTCATCGAAGGATACGCTTCCCAGCATCCTTCCAGTTACCATCTCCTCCACGACTGCTCTGTCTTTTTTCAAAAAAATATTAAGAGGCAGATTTGCACTATTGGCATAGCTTTCAGTGGTCGAAGTGTTAGTACCGGCTTTAATGATGTTATTAACCGGATTTTCCCTGATAAGGCCGTTGAAAGAAAAGAGTTCTTTATCACCTTTATCTTCAACGAGCTTACCAAGCTTTCTGGCTGCATCTGCCGGAAGAACGTACTCTTGCAGCATCAGGTGGAATAGATTCTTAATCTTTTCTGCTGTAGGTATGACGTTGAAGTCTTCTATCGCTTGTTTGCAGGATTCTAAAACGCTTTTTGAAAAAAGCGGGAAGTCTTCCATATCAGGGTCCCATACAAATTTCCCTCTTGCCATCTTGGACAGTGGCAGTTCTTCGTCATATATTCTGAACTGGAAATAGATGTTCCTGGCCGTAAAGGCTTTGCTGTTTTCAAAGGCATCCCAGGTAAATTCATAAGTGTCATGGTCATCATTTAAAGGGCCACTGGCTGATTCTTTTATTTTTTTATATGCCTCAATGACCTGCCTTATTTTATCATCGTCCTCAGGATTTCTTTTCCTTGAAGGATCAGAATCCGGATGGTATAAAATAAGGAGCTTTTTATACTTGGCCTTTATTTCTCTATCTGCATTTACTTTTGAAACTCCAAGGATTTTATATGCTTCTTTAATTGTCATAGTATTCATCTTTTTTGGACCTCTTGGGGACGGTAGAAAGCTCAGGGCTACTGTGCGAGGTTGTTAACAACGAAAGTTTATAATTATAACGATATTGCCTGCTATATCACTTCCACCAATTTGAATATCTATCGATACTTATTTCGAATATAGAACACTGAAATTACTAAAATGATAGGAAAACCTATACCTGCCAATACTCCTGCCTGCAAATTATTAGCCGCTTTTTCAGATATACTTC